>CAZOXI010000441.1:0-3650 GCA_964583445.1 uncultured Bacteroidaceae bacterium
TTCCTGAAGATCCGAAAAGACTACTCTGGTGGCTGGTGCCAGGATTGCTGGTACAGCTTCCTTTCCTGTTCATTGAAACGTGGCACCTGGAATGGGTGACCCCTTTGTTTTTCATTGCGATTTCAATGACACTGATTTACCTGCGCACCAGGAGTGGAAAACCAAAATTCTCCCAGTTTTTCATAATCATTTTTTTCGTGTCTGTATTTCTGACCATTGACCTGCGACAGCATACTTCTGAAAAGCTGAATGCGCAGAAAGAGATTGAACTGGCAAAACTCTCCTCCGAGCATGATGCAGTGGCAGAGATGTTGTTCTCTGATCTTTCACGTCAGATGAAAAACGACAGTGCGCTTATCGGACGTTTGTCCTATGAAATCATCAACAGGGACCTGATCTTTGAATACCTGCAGCGGGTTTATTTTTCAGGTTACTGGACCAAGTATGATTTGTTGATCACCCTGTGTCGCCCACCCGACAGTGTGCTGGTTGAGGTCCCGGAAGAACAATGGTATCATTGTTATTCGTTTTTCGACGTGCTTATTGAGGAGGAAGGCATCCTGATCGAAGACAGCAATTTTTATTTCCTGAATAACCTGAACGGCCGGATCTCATACCTTGGCCGGATCCCGTTTGCTATACGGGGAGAGGAGATCACGCTTTTCCTTGAGCTGGATTCGAAGATCATCTCTGAAGAGCTTGGCTATCCAACATTGCTGCTGCAGGAAGGCCAGGAAAAACGTGATGCATTCTCCTATGCAAAATACAACAATGGGAAGTTGATCACCAATAGAGGGTCCTACAATTACCGGCTGAGTTCGGATTTCTACACTGAAAAAAAGAATACATTCGAAAACATCCGCATGGGAGGGTATGATCATACGATCTTCAATGTAGATCCTGAAAATACGGTGATCGTAAGTTTACCGGTGGTTTCATTTGTTGATAAGCTGATTTCATTCTCTTACATTTTTGCGTTTATCTTCGCATTGTTTGCACTTTCCTATCTCGTTGTTTCCATTTCGCATATCCGTGCAACGGTCACATGGGATTTTAAAAATAAGATCCAGTATTCAATGATCGGTGTGTTGTTCCTGACCTTCCTGGTCATCTGTGCAGGGACGATCTATTTTGTGATCGAACAATACCGGCTGAAGCACCACGACAACCTTCAGAATACCATGCGATCGCTGTACATTGAGCTGGTGCACAAGGTTGAATATGAGGAGGATTTGAGAAACTGGTCTTCAGACAGTTACTACAACCTGGATGAGTTACTGCGGAAATTTTCCAATGTATTCTACACTGATATCAACATGTATGATGAGAAGGGGCTGCTGCTGGCTACCTCGCGAAATGAGATTTTCGAGCAGGGGCTGTTGAGTGTGCGCATGAACAGGGAGGCTTATGAGCGGTTGTCGGAAGAGGATTATTCAGCCTTTATACACACAGAACGTATAGGTAAGATGACTTACCAGTCGGCATATGTTCCCTTACTGAACAATGAGAATAAGTTCCTGGCCTACCTCAACCTGCCCTATTTCACACAACCGGAAATCCTCGCCCAGGAGGTAACCAACCTGGTAGTGGCTATTTTGAATACCTATGTGATCCTGCTGTTGTTCGTATTGTTCCTGAGTGTGCTTCTTGCGGACAGGATCACACAGCCTTTAAGGTTCATCCAGAGCCGCATTGCACAGCTGAGCCTGAGCAAGAACAATGAAAAGATCATTTACAAAGGGAAAGACGAGATTGCCGGGCTGGTGGATGAGTACAATTACATGGTGGATGAGTTGGTGAAGAGTGCCGAACTGCTTGCCCAATCGGAACGTGAATCGGCATGGCGGGAGATGGCCAAACAGATCGCGCATGAAATCAAGAATCCGCTTACACCCATGAAGCTCAATGTGCAACACATGCAACGGATGATTACAGAAGACCAGGGAGATATCCGGGAGCGGATCAGCAGGGTCAGCGACACACTGGTGGAACAGATCGACCTGTTGAGCTCCATTGCCAACGAGTTTTCGGACTTTGCAAAGATGCCGCGGGCAAATTACAAGAAGCTCAACATTGTGAAGAAGTTACACAATGTGATCGATCTTTTCGGGAACAATGAAGGAGTACATATTGAACTGGATACAGGTGGATTAGAGGATATTCGCACTTATGGTGATCCTGAGCAATTTCAACGGGTGATCATCAACCTCGTGAAAAACGGGATCCAGTCGGTACCTGAGGGCAGGGAGAAAAAGATCCATATCTCGCTTGAGAAGGCTCCGGAAGATACTGTCATTGTTTCTGTTTCTGACAATGGAAAGGGAATTCCCAGGGAGATTCAGGACAACCTGTTCAGGCCCAATTTTACTACCAAGTCAGGGGGAATGGGCATGGGATTGGCGATCTCGGCAAATATTGTGAAGTCCATGGGTGGTAATATCTGGTACCAGACCCGCGCAGGTGAGGGCACCACTTTCTTTGTTAAGGTCCCGGTAGTCTGAAGGTTTTCTTTTAGTTAAAGCGCATATGGCAACACCATTTGCTGCTGCTGGTGCTTGTAAAACAGCCATTAATCAATTTCCTGGTACAACACATGAATTATTAACAGGGGGCATGATCTAAATATGGATATGTTTATTTTTTTTTCATATCTTAGTTTTCGAAATGAGCTTCACCAGGAATTCGCAATCCTTCTTAAAAGGGATCAGATTGTCCCTGTCACTTCTTATTTGCATGGGGAGTGCGGAAGTGTTCGGACAAACAGATCAAATTTCCGGTGTGGTGAACAGGTATGCACGAGTACTGGAAATATATGAGCGCAGGGAGAACAGTCCGGTAAATGCAGTTAAGGTCACGGAGCCTGATTCTTTTGCGGTTGGAGATGTCATCATGCTATACCAGCCCAAGGGGTATCTTGTGGATAAGACAACAGGCGAATGGGAGGAACTTGAAAAATTCCGACCCAATACCGGGGCATATTCCATCAATAAGATTGACAGTATCCTTCTTCCTGACAGTATTATCGTTTTCGTCGCTCCCACGCCATTTTCGAAGGAGAAGTATGCAGAAGGAGCAGCAATCCAGCTGATCAGGATTCCATTTTTCAAAGACGTAATTGTTTCAGACGTGGTGCGTGCGCAACCCTGGTCAAAAGAGACCGGAGAAGGAGGTGTAGTGGCACTTTTCGTGGAGGGGAAATTGACGCTGGGTGCCGACATCGATGTTTCCGGACAGGGTTTTCAGGGAGCTGATCCTTCCCTGGACAATTACGAGGGCGACTGTTACGAAACCAATCCATCTTTGTATGGAAGAGGATTTTACCTGACAACAGAGGATGACCTGGCAGGGTTGAAAGGCGAAGGTCCTGTAAATGCAGGCATCAATGATTCCCTGCGGGGTAAGTATCCCCTTGTGACCGGAGGTGGAGGAGGAAATGCACGTTTCGCAGGTGGTGGCGGCGGTGGAAATTACAATGCAGGAGGTTCCGGGGGAACACAATCTTCAGAGTGCGCAACAACACCCTCAGAAACAAAAGGAAGGGGAGGGCTTGGCCTGGGTGAGTCTATTTATTATAATGACGAGGGTACAGTATTTACCCAGAATGCCAACCGGATTTTTTTTGGAGGAGGAGGTGGAACAGGTACGCAATC
>CAZOXI010000442.1:0-3650 GCA_964583445.1 uncultured Bacteroidaceae bacterium
ACATGCAGGATACCTTTTTTATCGAAAAAGATCCCGACGTATTGCTGAGAACACATACTTCTTCAGTCCAGGTCCGGGTGATGGAAAACACGCAACCTCCCATTCGCACGATCTCTCCCGGAAGGGTTTTCAGAAATGAAGCCATTTCAGCCCGGGCGCACTGCATCTTTCACCAGATTGAAGGGTTGTACATTGACGAGCATGTATCTTTTGCAGACCTTAAACAGACCCTGATGTATTTTGCCAAGGAGCTTTTTGGCTCGGAGACAGAGACGCGTTTTCGTCCCTCATTTTTTCCATTCACTGAACCATCAGCAGAAATGGATATCAGCTGTAAAATCTGTGGTGGTAAAGGGTGTAATGTGTGTAAATATACCGGCTGGCTGGAGATCCTGGGATGTGGCATGGTAGATCCCAATGTACTGCAATATTCCAAGATCGACAGTCAGAAATACACAGGGTTCGCTTTTGGTATGGGTATAGAACGCATCACCATGCTCAGGTACGAGGTCAGGGACCTGCGGTTGTATTTTGAAAATGATGCCCGGTTCCTGGAACAGTTTTCCGCGGCCTTTTAGTCTTCAGACCTTTTCTCCGTTCAATTGTATCTCATGTGCCACAGGAAATGAGTCCTTATAATTGGCTGAAACACCGCAGTACCTGTCTTTGGAGAGATCAACTGCTTTTTGAATTTTATCTTTGGGAAGATCCGTTCCTGTGAATTTGTAGATCACTTTCATTGAGGTATAGGGTTTGGGAAATTCCTCATCTATTTCCGCGTCGACAGTGATAGTAAGTGCGTCATATTCAACCCTCATTTTCCGCAATATGGAAACCACATCCATTCCGGTGCATCCCGCGAGGGCCAGCAACATAAAGGGCTTTGGCCTGGGAGCGGAGTTTTTCCCTCCTACTGATTCATCAGCATCAATGTATACCTTATGTCCATTCATTTCTGTTTCAAAGGCCATGCCTCCAAGAAAGTCGAGATCGAGTTTTTGTTTCATATGTTCCGTTAAAAAAGGTTACAGTATTCAACAATAATATCAACTGAAAAGCCAAAATGTTCAAGGAAGTGCATGTTATTGTATCGGCAGGTCGGATACATTACAGGAGAAATACCACAAAAAAATCCCGGATGGTCCGGGATTTGCTGTAAAAGTCTTATTCTACAATATTTTTTTCAGTCGATATATCTATTCAAAATTATATGTCCCAGAAGTCCTGCTACGATAAGAATAAGACTGATCGCCAGTGTGGTGTTTGTGTGTGTTTCCCTGAACACAGCGACACTTAAAACCACAACACCTGCGATAATACTCAGGAGGCCCAGATTTTTAAGAATATCTTTCATTTTGGGTTGCTTTGATTTTAATGTCAAATATAATATAAAATATCAAAACAGAAGGCTCTGATCTCCTTTATATTTCCCCAAATGTTTGTAAGCAATTTCAGTAGCTTCACGGCCGCGGGGGGTTCTTTTGATGTATCCCTCCTTGATCAGAAATGGTTCATAAACCTCTTCTATGGTACCTGCTTCTTCACCCACCGCAGTTGCGATAGTGGTAATACCCACCGGACCTCCCTTAAATTTATCAATAATGGTAGAAAGTATCTTGTTATCCATTTCATCGAGCCCTGATTTATCAATATTGAGGGCTTCGAGTCCAAATTTGGTGATTTCCAGGTCAATCTTTCCAGTTCCTTTCACCTGCGCAAAATCCCTGATCCTTCGCAGCAGCGCATTGGCGATCCTCGGTGTACCCCTGCTGCGCGATGCGATCTCTTTTGCTGCCTGTTCCTTAATTTCTACATCCAGAATATTTGAAGAACGGTGCACAATACCTGTAAGTATTTCAGCATCATAATATTCCAATAATGAATTAATACCAAACCTGGCCCTTAGCGGTCCTGTAAGTAAGCCTGATCGGGTGGTTGCACCAATGAGAGTGAATGGATTTAGTGTGATTTGCACTGATCGAGCAGCCGGTCCTTTATCGATCATGATATCGATCTTGTAATCTTCCATTGCAGAGTAAAGGTATTCTTCAACAATGGGCGACAACCTGTGTATCTCATCAATAAAAAGCACATCCCCATCTTCCAGTCCCGTGAGTAATCCTGCAAGGTCGCCCGGTTTATCAAGCACGGGGCCCGAGGTAGTTTTAATGCTCACTTGAAGTTCATTGGCAATGATATTGGCCAGGGTAGTTTTACCCAATCCGGGGGGTCCATGCAGCAACACATGATCGAGGGCCTCATCTCTCAGGCTTGCTGCCTGCACAAATACCTTCAGATTGTCTGTAATTCTTTTTTGTCCGGCAAAATCACTGAAGGTCAGCGGTCGCAACTGACGGTCCAGTTCCTGGTCTTTTTGTGTCAGTTCATCTTCCCTGAAATCAAAATCTTCATTGTTTCCCATCTATCTACTGTATGCGTTTAATATCTCCTTCCGGCAACCTGGTGCGTATACCATTGATCCTTACTTCCCTGTTGTTCCTGTAGGTAATGGCAATTTCAATATTTCCGATCCTGTCATATTTTCTCCAGGTTTTTTCCCTCACGCCGTTTTCGTAATACTGTTCCTCCTTTATTGATCCATCCTGGTAAAAATAGAGCTGTCTTCCATGGGGTAATCCCTGCACGTAATTTCCTTTGAACTGAACCGATCCATCGTCGAAATAATAGATCCATTCACCCTCCCTGAGACCGAAGATATATTCTCCCTTCTCTTTATGATCTCCTACATCATAGACCCATTCACCATCTTTTTCACCGCTAATGTATCCCCCTTCGGCAATCACATTCCCCAGTTCGTCATACTCTGTTGAGGATCCATCTTCCTGGCCATTAAAATAGGATTCTTCTCTCCATACCTGTCCTGATTCATAATACCAAATCCACTGTCCATCGTATCTGCCATTCAGGAAACTTCCCCGCTGTTCAATATTACCATTCCGGAAATAATAGACCCATTGTCCACTTCGCCGGTTGTTCATGTAGCTTCCTTTTGCACGTACTTCTCCTTCGCTATAAAAATCGGTCCACGCTCCTTTCCTGTTCCCTTGTTCATCGACGATACCTTCAGATATTTTTTGTCCTTTTTCGTTGTAAATATGGGCATTGATCACCGTCCCCGTGGTATCGAAAAACCGATGGATCCCAATAGGTATTCCCTCCCTGTATCCTCCAGAGAATATGAGTCTTCCATCTTCATCATATGTTCTTTTAAAATCGATGATCTCCCTGGCCTCCTCGTCGATTTCCTCAATCACAGCACCCTGGTCGTACCTGAGGGTCTGCACCAGTTTACCCTCTTCAGTATATTCCCTGAAATATCCGTGTAATTCTCCATCCAGGTAGTTTACCTCCTTTTTTACCGAACCATCTTCATAAAATGTTTTATATGTTCCCTGTTTACGTCCTTCTGCATCGGTTCTGTTGATCCGTTCCCGGCTGATCATGAAATCATCCTGGTATTGTTCCAGGGTAATGACCGTACTGTCCCTGTCAAACTCTTTCGCATACCCCTCTTTTTTACCATTTCTGAAGAAAACGATCTCTTTTAATTCACCAGTTTTATAATAATAATATGAATTTCCTTCTTTCTTATCGTTAACATATAATTCCTTTGAAATTAATGTTTTACG
>CAZOXI010000443.1:0-3649 GCA_964583445.1 uncultured Bacteroidaceae bacterium
CTGAGGGTAGCTGCAAATGTTAAGTTTGTTGGCGGATTATACACCCTGATCGGAACAGAGGGTCCTGAAAATGATGTGCTGGAATCCTATGGCCTCGTCGATGCCAAGATAATGTATGATGTATTCAGCGGACTGGAGATCTTTGTGGCGGGTAAAAACCTGCTGAACCAGGATTACCAGACGGTAAACGGCTATCCCATGCCGGGGATCAGTGCGATCGGCGGTCTTTCAGTCAACCTGGGACAGGCCAGCCGGAATTGAACTTAGCCTGAGGATTCCAAAGGAACAATCTTTTAAAGCCCCGGAATTCCCACAGCCCCGGGAAAGACAGGATGGATAACCCCTGAAAATCAATTAGCTTCTGCCAGGATTATTTGGTGAGGATAAAAAAGAGATCAGTGTATATTTTCATTATATTTTTTTGATCTTTGCAGGGTCTATTCCATGCCATGACCGACAATTCCAAAGGTATATTATACGCTTCAGTAACGGCCTCCCTCTGGGGATTCCTGGCCATTGCACTTAAAATTGCAGTTACAGAGTTATCTCCGGTAACCGTGGTGTGGTTCAGGTTCAGCACGGCATTCCTGACCCTTGCCATTGTCACTTTCATATTCAGGCGCAAGGATTTCAATATCTTCAGGCATTTACATTGGATGCTGTTGCTGGCGGCAGTTTTTCTGGGGTTGAATTACCTGGGATTCATTTCCGGAATTAAGTACGTGAGTCCTTCTTCTTCACAAGTATTCATTATGGTGGCACCGGTCACCTTTGCGTTATCGGGAATAGTGATCTTTCGTGAACAGGTAACGGTACAGCACATGGTTGGATTTGCACTTGTGGTGACTGGAATAGGACTTTTCTATTCAGAGCAGATCAGGGACCTTGTCAATGCAGAAAATCACTTCACCCGGGGCATGTTGCTGATATTCGGTGGTGGATTATCATGGGCCGTTTTTGCCTCATTGCAAAAGCACCTGCTGAAGAGCTATTCCCCCAATCAGCTGAACCTGTTTATTTACAGCTTCTGCGCCGTCATGTTGCTTCCCTTTGCACAGTTCAGTAAACTGCCTGCATTGCAGGGCGAAGAGTACCTGCTGCTGTACTACCTGGGATTGAATACAGTGCTTGCCTACGGATCCCTATCCCTGGCCATCAAGTATACCGAAGCCAACAAGGTGAGTGTGATCATAACCCTCAACCCGATCATCACCTTCGTAACCATGGCGATCCTGTCAAGAATGAATGTTTCCTGGATCGAGCCGGAATCATTCTCTGTGCTGAGCATCGTTGGCGCACTGACCGTTTTGTCAGGAGCGATCACCGTGATACTGGCAGGAAGAAAACGTAAAAAAATTACGTAAATAATTAGCTGTACAGACACTTAAAGCAAATCTTTTTTTGCTTCTTCGGTCAGCTCTTCCTCATCAATACCTAATGTTTCATCGATCCTTTTCCCGAATTTCAGATCGGAAATGATAAGCATGAAAGCTCCAAACACCAGCATTCCGATACCCGAGTAGAGATTGATGTTTTTCCCAATGGAGATCTCGTACATCTCATCACCCATGGTGACCAGTCCGAAAATAGTAAGGATGGCACCAAAGATGACAAACATAAAGCCAATCGGTATTTTTATATCTAAACCCATGATTTATATTTTTCAGTTTAAAAAATCTTACACCTTTATTATCCAAGGTTAATTTACAGATTACCAGAAGATGATACTTAAAACAACTGCGATAATTCCCACTACCCATGCCAGGAAACCAGGACGCTGATACCAGTGTTTGCTGTCATCAATAGTCTTGGGAGTCAGCTGGTATACCAGTCCTTTAAGTTGCTCGTCGGTTTTTGTCCGCTTGGTGAGCAGGGAAATGACGATGGTAGCAACCAGGGCCACTGAGAAAGCGATGATCGCGATCCAGAAATTCTGCGCCATCTCACTGGGGAAGGTCTGAATAACAGTGCCTGTCCAGCCGCCCTTTACAAGCGTTTCAGCGCCAACGGGTTGTGTTAAACCATGTACCAGCCCCGCAGAGAATGTACCGGTCAGCAGGCCCCAGAATGCGCCGTGACCGGTGGTTCGCTTGGTAAACATCCCCATCAGGAAAGCAGCGAACAGCGGTGCATTGATAAAGGCAAAAATCAGCTGCAGGAAGTCCATGATATTATTGAACATTGCTGCCACATATGCAGTGAGAATACTCACCAGTACTCCGAAAATAGTAGTCAGCTGTCCAACGCGAAAATAGTGGTTGTCACTTTTCCCGGGCACCAGGTAACTCTGGTATATATCGTATGTGAATACGGTATTGAAAGCAGTTACATTTCCTGCCATACCACTCATGAACGAGGCCATCAGGGCTGTAAGACCAAGCCCGAGAACCCCTGTGGGCAGGAAGCGTTTTAACATCATCGGGATCACCAGGTCGTAATCATAACTGGATCCTTTTGCGGGCAAGTGAAACATCTCGTCACCTGAATTCAGCAATGCCATGGCGATCATACCGGGGATGATCACCAGGAAGGGGATAAACATTTTAGGGAACGCTCCGATCAGGGGTGTTTTTCGCGCATCACTCATTGAACCCGCTGCCATGGCACGTTGTACTACGAGGAAATTGGTACACCAGTAACCGAACGACAGGACAAATCCGAGACCGAAGAAAATCCCGATCCAACTCCCCATGGGGTGTTCAGGAGAAATATTCTGCCAGGAATGGTCGAAACCGGAGGTCATCGGGTTCAGCGCCAGTTTGTCAACCATGCCGTCCCATCCGCCTACTTTGATCAGCCCGATGATTACCAGCGGAAGAAAACCAATCACGATCAGGAAAAATTGCAACACCTCGTTATAAATGGCCGAGCTGAGTCCGCCGAGATAGGTATAGACCAGGACAATGAATGCGGAAATAAACAAACTCATATGGAAGTTCCATCCCAATAGTGTCTCCATCAGCAATGCCAGGGCATACATGGAGATACCTGATGCGAAAATGGTCATGATGGCAAATGAGAATGCATTAAAACCCCGTGTTTTTTCATCAAATCGCAGCTTAAGATACTCGGGAACAGACCTTGCCTTGGAACCATAGTAAAAAGGCATCATGAATATGGCCAGGAAGATCATGGCAGGGATGGCTCCAATCCAGTAAAAGTGGACAGTGGCCATACCATATTTTGCTCCCGAAGCAGCCATACCGATCACCTCCAGTGCACCGAGGTTCGCTGAGATGAATGCCAGTCCGGTTACCCATGCAGGTAAGGATCTTCCAGCTTCCAGGAAGTCAGTAGCATTCTTCATGTATTTTTTTAACGCCCATCCGATGCCCAGCACAAAGGCAAAGTAAATGATCATGATCGCATAGTCGATCCAGGTCAGGTTAAAAGTCTCCAGATTTGGTAGTGTTTCCATTATGCACGTATTTCAGGTTAGTTTTGTTGCAAAAAACTTTGCTAAAATAATATTATCTTGAAGATCAACCTACATTTTGTAAAAAGATTGATTATTAATTATTGGCCAATTACTGGTAAATTTTTGTCATTTTTAAAAATATCGACTAATATTGGGGACGGAAAGCAGAAAGCGTAATATTTACGCTAACAACGATCCTGCGCTCCTTTTATAACTAACTAAAATGAAAAC
>CAZOXI010000444.1:0-3643 GCA_964583445.1 uncultured Bacteroidaceae bacterium
GGTGTGCCCAAGAACTTCGCCCAAGATGTCGTCGTGGCGGCAGATATTCTGGGGATGGTGTTGGGATTCAGCAAGTTTTTCCATATCTCATTGCGTTTGCCTCCCGCACCCTTCAGGAATACCCACACACCAAAGGTCCACATCACCGAGTTTGAAGCAAGCTGGAAAACCGCTGCGTACAACAATCCTTCACCACCCGGAAAAAGCGCATCCATGAGGGGGAAACCAAGAAATACGATGTTCCCGAACATATGGTGGTTAATGAATACGGCACGCTGGTTATTTTTCAGTCGCATGAGCTTGGCAGAGAGGTCTCCTGTAGCATACATGACAGCCAGGGCGAAATAGGTAAACAGGAAGACCAATCCGCTGTTGCGAAGTATCGCCGGGGTCACGTCAATGCGGGCAAAAGTGGTAATGATCAACAGGGGCAGGGTCACATCGAACACCAGGTCTGCAATCCCTTTCCTGGCACCTTCAGTAATGATCTTTGTCTTTGTGGCAATGATGCCGATAACAACGAGAATGGCAAGGATGGCAATCTGGTATATAATGATGTGATTTTGCATATATGTACAACGAAAGGTATCGATTCAAAAAAATCTACCAAATCTCGACTTTCATAATCGCCTGGTCTTGCATATCCCTATATCCTTCTATCCCCGCGGTTATTGCTGCTATTCCTTCTATCCCTGGCATTACTGCTTTTTCTTCTATTTCTTCTATCCCTGCTAATGCTGCAATTACTGCTTTTTCATCTATCCCTGCTACTCCTTCTACTCTTTCTATTCCTGATCTTTATCTGGTACCTCCTGGTCCCGGGGAAAACAATACGCTACTCCACATCAGAGGAAATATCACCCAGGTCTTTACGCACCAGCTTTCTGAATTCCCTCTGCATTTTGTCAGCCTCCAGCCAGGTATAGACAAATACCCGCCTGCGCAGGTTCTCAGGAGGGGTCCATATCTCCTTCTCGGTCACCAGGTCAGGATTCATGATCGCATGCATGAGCGCTACATCCCACATGATATGTGCGCGATCCCCGGGAAATAATTCTTTCCAGCGGTCCACAAGAAAGGTATATTTTGGAGCCCTGAATGAAAGCAGGTCATAGGTCTCGGTCTGGTCGAAATTATATTCCTTGCTGGTTGTGGCGGTCATGATATGCGTCTCGAGTTCCTCCCTGTTGAGCAGGTAATCCATGGCGTCCAAATCATTGCGGGTATTGAATTCATTCTTGTTCCATACCTGCTCACGGTCATCGTATCTGAGTCCCATGGCATACCAACGCACTTTGGGAATAATGGTCGAGTCCTCAAGGATGGCTGAGGCCAGGTTCGTAGGGGCACCCAATGTCACTATGTTGAGTTTTTTCTTAAAACCCAGCTTCGCCACTTCATCCAGGATGAATTTTGAAGCAGGAGAAGGGATGGGCTTGACATCCCCCCAGTATCCTGTTGGCCCTGCCGCACCCAGTGGATGCGGAATGTCAAAACGGTCGTTCAGTTTCAGGAGTTCTTCATTGATGCGCTGACTTTCATAAACGGAACTGTCTCCACCCCGGGGATGGTTGTTCCATTGTGCTGAGGTGAGTCCGATCACTTCCATCTTGGGATCGATCAATGCAAGGGTAATCGCAAACAGGTCGTCAATATCATTGCCTGAATCGCTGTCAATGATCACTGAAACATCGTCGGGGCGTGTAATCCTTTTTCCGTAGGTGACAGCTGTGATCACAATGGAAACAATGATCCCAACAACCAGTATGGCACGTACCACCTTCCATATTTCTCTTTTTAATCTTCTAAAAAATCCCATTATCCGCTGCTGCTAATTTGAGGTTGCAAGTTGTCGATTTTGTTGAAAATATCCACGTCTATGCCCCGGAGAGTTTGGAGATGGCCTCCTCGGTGGAGGACAGGAATAGAATATGCCTGTTTTTATTGCTCTCGCGTATAAAATCCCTGAGGCTTTTACTTGAAATCTTTCCGAACTCGCCTACAATGGCCAGTTGCATCCTGTAATTGGAGAACTTTTGAAGAATCTCGCCGGCCATGCCTGTGCGCAACTCAAAAAAATCAGGATGCAATTGGGATTGATGTACGATGATCTTCCTCGCCTTGCTGTAATTGGCATTTCCCAGCAAATCCAAAGCATCATCCAGATTATTGATCAACTGTTCGGTTCCTGAAAGTTCAGCAATAGGCAAATCGTTCTTATTATGTATTTTGAAATGCATGATGCAAATATAATGACTTGGCACTTGTCACCGCATAATAATATGCAGGTTTAAATATTTGATCCGTGGAATACATGCAGATGATCTTTCCTTAAAACGCTATATTTTGACATTATAAAGTAAAACTACGTTAGATTTTCGATATGCTGTTACATGATTTCTTGTTTTTATGTATGTTTACAGGCAAATCTATGTTTTAATGGAAATAACAAAGGATAAATTCGGACTTCTTCCCGATGGAAGAGAGGTGCTGCTTTACAGCCTGAAGAACAACACTGGAATGGAGGTGGATATAATAAACTATGGAGGCATTATTACCGCTATCCGCATGCCCGATAAGTATAAACAACCCGGCGATGTGGTACTTGGATTCGAGACGCTTGATGCATACCTTGGAGAGCAGCCCTATTTCGGGGCAATTATCGGAAGATATGCCAACCGGATTACTCAAGGAAGATTTACGCTTGAAGGAAAAGAGTACAAGCTCGCTGTGAATAATGGCCCAAACCACCTGCACGGGGGCACGAAAGGATTTGATAAGGTATTGTGGACTTCATCGGTGGAAAAAACACTGGATAATGTAGCACTGAAACTGGGCTACCAGAGTCCGGATATGGAGGAGGGATACCCGGGAAACCTCCTGGTGGAAGTGGAATATACACTCAATGATCAAAATGAACTGGGCATTGCATACCGGGCAAAGACAGACAAAACGACCCATGTGAACCTGACCAACCACTCTTACTTTAACCTGAACAATTGCAGGGGAGATATACTTGACCATGTGCTCATGATCGATGCTGACAAGGTAACTGAATTAAACGCAGACTCCGTTCCCACGGGCAAAATACTGGACGTAGGTAACACTTGCTTCGATTTCAGGAGTGCTCGGCCAATCGGAGAAGAAATTGACGAAACTCCTCCCGGTTATGATATCAACTATATCGTCAATAACTATGACGGAGAACTGAAGCGGATCGCCACCTTATACCATGAGGGGTCAGGTCGGGTGATGGACGTGCTGACCACCGAACCCGGTGTACAGCTCTACACCTCGAACTATGTTGAAAACATCAAGGGCAAAGAGGGTGTGGTGTACGATAAACATGCAGCAGTCTGCTTTGAAGCGCAACATTTTCCCGATAGTCCGAATCAACAATCTTTCCCTTCAACTGTCCTCCATCCGGGTGAGGAGTACCGGCAGGTAACAGTGTACCGTTTTAAATGGTAGAGGCTTTCGGAAATTATTTCAAAAATGATCGCAATGTATAGGTGGTGACAGTTTTGGTGAGAAGATGAGCGTATTCAAATAGGCACTGACTCTTATGATCAGGAGATAAGTATTCTGGAGATGATGAACGTATTCGATAGGGCATTGACCCTGTAAAGTAGAAGATGAGTAT
>CAZOXI010000445.1:0-3643 GCA_964583445.1 uncultured Bacteroidaceae bacterium
GGGTAACGTTGATGTTTTTGTTTTCATTAAAAAGCGCAGAATAATGGAAATTGTACTGGCTATATTGGTTGGAGTACTCTATACGGC
The DNA here is from genome assembly GCA_964583445.1 of uncultured Bacteroidaceae bacterium. Lineage (GTDB taxonomy): Bacteria > Bacteroidota > Bacteroidia > Bacteroidales > M55B112. Next base: position 88 of record CAZOXI010000445.1, read on the forward strand.
AGGTGTGTATATGTTATTGAGAAGGAGTACGCTGAAATTTATTATAGGGATCATTTTCCTCAGTAATGCAACCAACCTGCTGGTGTTCCTTTCCGCGGGAATTGTGCCCGGGAAACCAGCATTCCTGGAGACCACCGGAGCTGGGACCAACGCAATGGCGGATCCACTTCCACAGGCCCTGGTGCTTACTGCAGTTGTGATTGGCCTTGGGATCGTGGTATACCTGCTGGCCGTGAAATACAGATTGTTCAACGAGACCGGTTCTGATGACCTGGACCAGCTCAAACCAACTGAAAAAGATTGAATATGCCTGTTGTTGTATTGCCCATATTGATCCCGCTCCTGTTCATGATCCTGCACCTGGTGATCAGGAAATCCCGTTATTCAGGAATTCTTGGAGTAGCGGGTAGTGTCACCATACTGGTAAGTTCCGTTTTTATACTGCTGGAGGTCTACGGAAACGGGATCATTTCAACTGTAGCGGGTGGCTGGGACGCACCGTTCGGTATTTCAGTGGTCATTGACCAAATGAGTGCACTTTTCCTATTGGTGACTTCGATCATCGTGGTGGCCATCTCCATATTTGCGTTGAATTTTCCAGCTAAGGAGCGTTACCTTCCGAAATTCTATTTCTTCTTTTTCAGTCTGATCCTTGGGGTAAATGGTGCATTTATCACGGGAGATATCTTTAACCTTTATGTGTGGTTCGAGGTGATGCTGCTCTCTTCCTTTGTGCTGATCACCCTTGGTTTTTCCAGGGAACAGCTGCGAGGAGGGATCAAGTACATGGCTATGAATCTCATCGGCTCTCTCTTTTTCCTGGCCGGGATCGGTCTGCTGTATGGAAAAACAGGTACGCTGAACATGGCACACCTGGCCCAGATCCTGATGAACGACGATCAGTCTATGCTGATCAACTCTTCATCCATGCTGTTTTTCCTGGCTTTTGGCATCAAGGCTGCAGTATTCCCCCTGTTCTTCTGGTTACCCGCTTCCTACCATACGCCTGATATCACGGTTAGCGCTTTGTTTGCAGGAATCCTGACCAAAGTAGGCGTTTATGCATTGTTCCGGTTTTTCACCATGTTCTTTGTGCAGGACCCATTTTTCTGGCATACTTTATTGTTTTTCATTGCAGGCCTTACCATGTTGATTGGCGGTATGGCGGCCTCCTCCAGGTACGAAACCAGGAAGATCCTCTCTTACCATATCATCAGTCAGATCGGATATATGCTGATGGGACTGGCAATATTTACTCCCCTGGGCATTGCCGGCGGGATCTTTTTTACGCTCCACAATATGCTGGCGAAGACCAACACGTTTATCGTGGCAGGGCTGATTAACCGGATGCGTGGGAGCTATTCACTCAAAGAGGTGGGAGGACTGTTCCGGGAAAGCCCTGTACTGGCCGTGCTGTTCATTATTCCTGCTTTTGCCCTCGCAGGGATTCCTCCTTTGTCAGGATTCTTTGCAAAATTTATACTGATCAAAGCCGGGTTTGAAGACGGTAAATACCTGATCACTGCAATTGCCATACTTGTGGGTTTGCTGACCCTCTATTCAATGATCAAGATCTGGAACGAGGCTTTCCTGAAAAAAATGCCGGAGGTCCGGGACACCCCGGTCACTCCCCCGGTCAGGCTGAAGTGGCTCGATCTGTTGCCATCGGTGATCCTGGGAAGTGTCAGTATCCTGATGGGAATTTTTGCTGCATCGGTGTTTGACCTTACGCTTCATGCAGCGAAATCCCTGCTTGAACCGATGCATTATATTGAAAGTGTAATAAATGGCAACTAATATGGATGCGCTGAAGAAAACATATTATGTTATATTGTTCCCGGGATATTACATGGTAAAACTATTGAAGGCCAACCTGTTTCTTGCCTGGGATATTCTTACCCCAACAATGATGATCAACCCGGGATTTACAAAGATCAGACTGGAGATCAGCTCTGACTTCGGGTTGCTTTTGTTGAGTAACCTGGTTTCCATGACTCCCGGCACCCTGAGCCTGGACATCGACCGGGAACGGAAATTCCTTGATGTGCACCTACTCTATATGGATCAACGGGAGGCAACGGAACAGGAGATCCGGGAGATCATGAGTAAGATCAAACGCATTCTGGAATGATTAAAGCAAGAAACTTATGGAAAGTACTTTTGAGAACACGATGATGATTCTTTCTTTCAGCGCCTTGCTCATGGCGCTGGTTATTACTTTGTTCAGGCTGGTGCGGGGACCCTCATCCAGTGACAGGATCATTTCACTGGACCTGGTTGCCTCAGTTGTGATGGGCTTTATCCTTTTGTACAGTGTACTGGTAAACAAGGGGATCTACTTTGACATTGCCATCGTAATCTCATTGATTTCCTTTATTGGAACCATTTCTATATCCATATACCTCAGACAAAAAAAATGACAGAAATCGCCATCATACTGATGTTCCTGGGTTCGGTCTTTATATTGATCGCATCCCTTGGCCTGCTTAGATTCAGGGAATCGTTCAGCAGGATGCATGCCACCACCAAAGCCACCTCGTTCGGATTGCTGCTTATTCTCGTCGGGGTATCGTTGTATTTTCTTTCACTTATCCTGTTGCTCAAAGCGTTGCTGGTGATCATTTTTATCTACCTGACAGCTCCATTGGCTGCACACTCTATATCGAGAACGATCGGGAAAACAGGAAAAGACTAGTCCCGACTTATTACCTTGGACGGTCTGAGCTATATGTTCGCTGATCACCCGTAAAGTCCAATGTTATTCATAGTATTCCGCCTGCCAGCCAGGTAAATTCAGCACAACAAAACATCCTCAATAATTGTTTATATGGGAGTTACAAGACGAAAATTTAAATTTATATGAACCTCTCAAGTGAAAATGTTTTTTATGCGAGGTAGCGAGATATTCATCTCTTGAATGATATTTAAATTTTTATGTCAATTACGTAAATAAACTTATACAGATGAAATTACTTCAAAATATACTTGTCCCGGTGGATTTCAATCCATCTTCCATCCATGCAATAAAATATGCAGCATCGATTTCCGAGACATTCAATTCACACTTGATTCTGTTGCATATCATATCGGCCGAAAAGCTCTCTTCACAATCGGAAGTGATGTTAAAAGAGACGGTCCGTGAAAAGTATGAGGCAATGCGCAGTGAAGTTGGTCCTGCTGTTGCGGAACGAATGGAGCTTGTGATAGAGCAGGGCGTGGTTTTTGAGCAGATCATCCGTACCTCTGTCAAGCGGGATGTGAATGTGATCATCGCCGGAACAGGTGACCACCCGGAGGGACGATTGAGTACCATGGTTGAAAAACTGATGCGTAAAAACCAGGTTCCATTATGGCTGGTGAAGAATCATGATATGCCTCCCGTGAAGAAAATCCTGTGTCCGGTCGATTTCTCGGATGCTTCTGTAAGGGCAATGAACAATGCCATCCTGTTGGCGACAAAATTAAATGCCGTTTTGACAGTCATGCATGTGTATACGGAAATTGATATCCAGTCTCCACGTTTGCGCGTGGATAATGAGGCGGAAAACAGGCGCCT
>CAZOXI010000446.1:0-3642 GCA_964583445.1 uncultured Bacteroidaceae bacterium
TTCGGATTATCAGGGAACCCGGTATCATCGTTTGTTCAGTTTAAATATTTAGTGATACCGGTGATCTACAGGCTACTTGGTGCAAGGTATACACCTGCCCGGATCAAGGCTAAAATGAAATCGGCTTATGTGCGTAAAAATGCCGACAGGCAGGGAATCGTGCCTGTCAGGATCAACCAGGACGGAGAGATTGAAGAACTTCCGTTCAACGGCTCAGCACATATAAATGCAATCCCCGGAGCTGACGCCTTGCTTGAAATCCCTGCCGGGAAAATGATGATTGAAGAAGGAGAGATGATCTATGTTAGACCGATTTAACAGAAATATTACCTACCTCCGGATCTCGGTGACAGACCGATGCAACCTGAGATGCAGGTATTGCATGCCTGAGGAGGGTGTCAGCCTGAAAGACCACAAGGAGATCCTTTCTTTTGAGGAGATCACCGATGTTGTGAATACAGGGGTGAAACTGGGAATCAGCAAGATCAGGCTCACCGGCGGCGAACCGCTGGTCAGGAAAGATATATCAGAACTGATCCGTATGATTAAAGCCATCGATGGGATAGATGATATCGGTCTGACAACAAACGGAACGTTGCTTCCGAAAATGGCCGAAGAGCTCTGGAACGCCGGGTTGAGGAGACTCAATATCAGCCTGGATACAGTCAACAGGGAAAAATACAGGGAGATTACCCGTACGGATAGGCTTGATGCGGTGTTGGAAGGCATCGAAATTGCAAAAAAAACAGGATTTGATCCCATCAAGATCAATTTTGTACGCATCCCCGGGGTCAACGAGGAGGATGAAAAGGAGGTGAAAGCGTTTTGCAATCAACAAGGATTGAGAATCAGGTTCATCCGGCAGATGAATCTTTCCTCGGGAGAGTTTTATCCGGTTGAGGGAGGAAGTGGAGGAACCTGCAAGATCTGTAACAGGTTGCGAATGACAGCGGATGGAAAGATCATTCCCTGCCTGTTTTCCGATGTTGGATACAGCATCAGGGAAACCGGAATAGAAGAGGCATTTTTCAGAGCCCTGAACATAAAACCCGAAAGCGGCCATATCTCGAAGAATCATCATTTTTACAACATCGGAGGTTAACATGGATGAACTATCACATATTGATAAAGACGGCAGAGCACGTATGGTGGATGTTGGAAATAAACCCGAAGAACAGCGTATCGCAAGGGCAGAAGGGTTTATTTCTCTTGGTGAAAAAACCATTTCCCTGGTCAGGGAAGGTATGTTGAAAAAAGGCGATGTGATCACTGTGGCTGAAATTGCAGGCATCCAGGCGGCAAAAAACACCCCGCAGCTCATTCCATTATGTCACCATTTGGTCCTGACAAAAGTAGATGTAAAATGTGTGGTGGAGGAGGAAGGAATTCGTGCGCAGAGCTTGGTAAAATGCAAGGGACAGACAGGTGTTGAAATGGAAGCCCTTACGGCTGTGAGTGTTGCACTGGTCACCGTTTATGACATGTGTAAGGCGGTGGATAAAGAGATGGAGATCAAAGAGATAAAACTTTTATCCAAGGAGAAGCATGCGGTTTGAAGCTGCCTGCGCCAGGTGCAGATGGAATAGGACAACTACCAGCTTCCCGGGAAGATGGAGAAGGAAAGCTACTGCACAAGGGTTGAAATTGGAAAATGGTCCTGCCATGAATTTGTTGCAAGGCAATATTGATTTATAACAAATGGTGCTGTTCATAAAGAATAATTGTTATCTATGTCCACAGAGGAGAGAATATTGAAAACACTGGAAGTAGTTGCTGTAAATATTTCAAAGGAAAAAGGAACGGTGAAGGTCCCTGTGAGTGAGATTGAATTGGATCACAGAGGTGTCAAAGGAGATGCACACGCGGGGAACTGGCACCGCCAGGTAAGTATGCTGGCCAAAGAGAGCATTGCACAGGCAGAAGAAGCTGCAGGTGAAAAGTTTCCGGACGGCACATTTGCAGAAAATATTACCACACGGGGGATTCAAATCCATAAGACCAATATCCTTGACCGGTTTGTAAACGATTCTGTCGCACTCGAGGTCACCCAGATCGGGAAAAAATGTCATGCCAAATGTGCCATTGGACGGAAAGTTGGCAATTGCATCATGCCCCTTGAAGGGATTTTTGCACGGGTGACCGGCGGGGGGATCCTGAAACCCGGTGACCGGCTGACGTATCATCCTAAAACATTCAGGATCAAAATAATTACCCTGAGCGACAGGGCAGCTTCCGGGGAATATGAAGATCAAAGCGGGCCAGAGATTGAGCACCTATTAACTTCTTGGGCGGAGGAAGTGAGGCTCCATCTGCAGGTGGAGCGGGAAATCATTCCCGACGAAAAGGCGGACCTGGAAAGCAGGATGAAATCCGCTGTTGCAGGAGAATATGATATGGTCTTTACCACTGGCAGCACCGGTATCGGTGCCCGGGACATTGCACCTGAAACGATCTCAGGATTCCTGGAAAAGGAGATCCCAGGAATCATGGAAATGATACGGTTGAAATATGGCGCTGACAAGCCAAATGCACTATTGAGCAGGTCTGTCTGTGGAACAAATGGAAAGACACTGGTATTTGCCCTGCCCGGCAGTCCGAAAGCGGTTCGCGAATACATGGCAGAGATCACAACAGTGTTGCTCCATATGCTGTTGATGGTCCATGGAATAAGTGCACATTGACCGGTCGTGACCATGAATATTTATCAGTGAGAGTTGCAACTTGTTCAATTGCCGGGCGAATTTTTTACCGCTATTCGGTTGGCCGGCATCAATGAGCACCATCCCATTTTTTCCATTGAGCAGGTAGCAGCTGTTAATACCAGATTTCAGGGTATATATCGAATGATCCATACCTTTGATTCTAATGTTGCCATATAAATTTAGGATATTTTCGGCAGAATTCCCTCCCTGACACTTGACATCCTTAAAACTAAATTGTAAATTCGCTAATTATCAAAAGAGAATCATTCTCCCTGGAGAATAAAACTATATTACAACAGTGATTGGTCAGATCAAAGACAGGTTGATTGAAAAAGGGTTGAAGGTTACACCCCAGCGTATTGCTATCCTGGAGGCCGTATACACCCTGGGCAATCATCCAACTGCAGAAATGATCATGGACTATATCAGGGAAACCTATCCGGGCATTGCTTCAGGAACCGTGTACAAGGTACTCGATGTTCTGATTGAGCACCAGCTGATCGAAAGGGTAAAAACCGAGAAAGATGTCATGAGGTATGACGGTATCCTGGAAGATCATCACCATCTGTATGCTGCTGAATCAGCTGAGATCAAAGATTATGTGAATGAGGAACTGGACGAAATTTTAGAAAACTATTTTCAGCAAAATGCAATAGAGGATTTTGAAATCCAGAAAATCAGGCTTCAGATCAACGGGCGATTCCTGAACAGCAGTAAAAAACGGGAAACCATAAAGAACGGGAAACAAAGAGGAAGTGCCGGAAAAAAGAACACATGAATATGAATACGTCCTACAGTGCAACATTATATTTGTCATTGCGTGTGAAGAAAGAAACGGTATAATTAATGAGTAAAATCAGATCAATACATAATTAAAATTTAAAAGTATGAAACACATGAAATTTTCAGGTACTTCAAACCGCGACTGGTGGCCGGATCA
>CAZOXI010000447.1:0-3641 GCA_964583445.1 uncultured Bacteroidaceae bacterium
AAGAAATAATTTCTAAAGAAAATGCGTGTATAGCTTGGGGAGGGGCTTTAGATATCCCCGATGTACCTTCGCAGATCCGGATTGTCCTCCACAACCAGAATGATCTTTTCATGTTCCTGCTTTTCCCGGCGATACACATGATCATCCCCAGGTTCATCATCAAGTTTCACCGAAGAGGGAACGTCAGGTGATCCGGATTCCCTGATCTGCTGACCGGGGAAACACGCTTCCGATACCGGGAGGGTCACCAGGAAGCGGGTTCCTTTTCCAGGTTCGCTCTGAACATCAATGGTGCCCTGGAGCAGTTCAACCATCTCTTTCACCAGGGAAAGGCCGATACCGGTACCTTCGGCATCGCGCGTATCGGAAGACGCGACCTGGTAGAAACGGTCGAAGATCTTTGATAGCTGTTCTTTTTCCATACCCCTGCCGGTATCGCTGATCCCTATCTCCACATGCTCAATGCCCTCATCCTGCCCGCCTACGTATTGAAACCGGAACATTACCTTTCCGCCTCCGGGAGTGAATTTGAATGCATTGGACAGCAGGTTGGTGACGATCTTATCGGTCTTATCGGGATCAAAGCAGACCGGCAATCCGTGGTCATCGACCCGGGAAGAGAAATGGATACCACGACTTTCCGCAAGGGATTGGAATGAACTGACCAGCACACGGATCCATGCTGAGAGATCTCCCTTTATTAATTCGGGCTGAAGGGCATTATTTTCAAGCTTCGATATATCCAGCAGTTGATTGATGAGCAACAGCAGTCTTCGTGCGTTTCTGCGAAGGACGGCCAGGACCGGTCGCTTGATCCTTACCTCATCCCCGGACTGACCCTCAAGATCATCAACATGACCCATGATGAGGGTGAGGGGTGTGCGGAATTCATGGGAAATGTTGGCAAAGAACCTGGATTTCGCCCGGTCGAGTTCAACGACCTTCTCCTTCTTAAGGCGCTCAATCTCCACGGCCCTCCGGGTTCTGGCGCGATTCAGGATCATGGCCCTGACCCACAGGATCAATCCTGCCAGGATCAGTCCATATACTGAGAATGCCCACCAGGAATACCAGGGAGGACGACGGATCGCTATCTGCAGGGACGTACCGACAGGGTTCCAGACACCGCTGTTGTTCGATCCGGTTACCCTGAAGGTATACCGGCCGGGCCGCAGGTCTGTATATTCTGCATACCTTCGGTTTCCGGAATGGATCCAGTCCCTGTCCAGCCCTTCAAGCATGTACCTGAACCGGTTTCGTTCGGGATCCTCGTAATTCAGCGCTGCAAACCCGAACGACAGGAAGTTCTCATTGTAGGCCAGCTCCATCTCATCAACATACCGGATGTCCTTGTCGAACGGGGCATTTTTCCCGGCGACGACCGGCGCATTGTTGATCATGAGATCGGTGACGATCACCGGGGGTATATCTACATTGATCTGCATGCTGTCAGGATGAAATGCCACGATCCCATGGGGACTCGGAAAGATCATCTCGCCTGACGGACCGGTGCAGGGATCCGCCCAGCTGAACTGGTTGTCGGGCAGACCGTCATTTTTATAAAAATTAATAAAGGTTTCGGTTTTTGGATCAAATCGTGACAAGCCGTTTAATGTACTGAGCCAGATGCACCCGTTCCTGTCCTCCAGGATACCCAGGATGTTGTTGTTGCAGAGTCCTTCCGACTCGGTAAAATGCTCAAAACGGATCTCCACAGCATCCGAACCTTCCACCGGTATTTTCACCATTTTATTCAATCCACCCCCGATCGTGGCCAGCCACATGGTCCCGGGTTCATGGTATTTACTGAAGCATATGGCTTTGATCCAGTCCGAATTCAATGAGAAGGAATCCTCCCTGATGCCCGTGTAGAGCAGGGTCTGTTCAGGTATAAAGGTTTGGGCTGAGACCCGGGAAAACGGAGGCACGACCCTCAACAGCCCCTGTCGTGTCGGGAACCAGATTTCGCCCTCTTGTTCCGCCAGGCACGTATCGTTGTTGTAATGGTCGATTTTCCTGTGATCGAGATGGTTAAAGGCATCCGTTTCGGGATCGTACCGGTCGTGGATCCCCTTCTCCGAGTTGAACCACAACCTGCCGTTCCTGTCCTTGAACAGAAGGTGTTCATACAACAGGTGCGAAAAAGAACCTAATCCGTATAGTTCGAACTCGCGCCTGCGTGTTGGGGAATCGGACCGGGACGTATCCGGATAGTAAATCGTAAATACAGGCGCTCCATCCTCATCCGGTTCAGCTTTTGCATGGATTCCGTACTTCGTTGCAAACCAGAGGTTCCCGGCAGAATCTTTATCAATGGCGTTGATCAGATTATGTTTCATCATGATATGGTCTTCCGCATCGCCACTGATCATATTGTATTGGATGGTCCCCAGACCCATTGTTGAAATCCAAAGGGTATGGATCGAATCGGCAAACAATCCGATCACATAACTGTCCTCCAATTGATTCCACCCGGAATTTTTTGGCGCAATGGACCTGAAATTGCTTCTTGGAATGGTGATATGACACAATCCCCTGTCAGAAAGAGGCATCCAGACACTGTATGGATTTTCAACGAATAACGCATTTAACTGATCATTTGTGGAAATATTTGGAATTTCAGAGATCCACTGGCCCCAGTTCACCAATTTGTTCCTGTTTACTGAATCAGGCCTGAACCTGGCGAGGGTTACAGGATTGACACGCAGCCAGAGATACCCGTCCCGGTCTTCGCGGATGCTGTATGCAGCCGATTGCATGCCAATAATTCCTTCATATTCCTGGAGGTCAATGGGATCCGTGAATTTTCCGGTTTTCCTGTCAAATGCGCGTAATCCATAGATCCCCGGGGTCCAGAGATTACCGTATGAATCCTCATACAGGTAAAGGATCAGGTTGACACGGGGTTTTGAATTCCCGGGATAGGGTACATAGTTCACGAAAGTATCCTCTTCATAGATGTATTTTGAAAGGCCTGAAGCGGTCGCAATCCAGAGAGTTCCTTCTTTATCGCAATAGGTGTCCACAATGACCTCTTCTTCGCCAGTGTGAACCTCATGTTCATCTGCAGTTCCACAGATCCTCCTCCGGGTAAATGTTTCGGTGTTCTTATCAAAGGTCATCAGCCCTGTCAGCATGCCTTCGTCCACATCCACACAATTCATCCATAGCAAACCGTTCCTGTCCTCGCTGAGTCGGTTGACCGGATGCGGTTGTTGCATATAATTCTCCGTTTCAGCTTCCCGGTAGCGATACTGCCGGATGCTGTCCAGGGGCTCAACGGGGTCGTACCGGAACAATCCATCCGACGTTCCGATCCACAGGATGCCGTCACCATCTTCATAGATCGACAACACCTTGATGGTCGATACCAGGTGCTTCTGACCGGGTGCATATTCCAGCTGCGTGAACGAGTACCCGTCAAACCGGTTCAGTCCATGGTCCGTTCCCACCCAAATGATCCCAATTCGGTCTTTCAGGAGGGCATTAATATGGTTGGAAGAAAGTCCGTCCTCGGCTGAATAGTACCGGATGTTCCAGTTGTCGGGCTGGGCGTTGAGGATTATAGAGAGAAACAATAGAAGTATGCTGAGTGTGTGCAGCGATTCCGTATAGATATTCTATAACATAAATCCAGCATC
>CAZOXI010000448.1:0-470 GCA_964583445.1 uncultured Bacteroidaceae bacterium
CGGCACCTCCACCGGAGCACTCACCGTCGAGGCAGAAGGCGGTACTCCCGGGTATTTCTTTACGCTCTCACCGGCCCTGCTTCCAACGCAGAATAACGGAACATTCAGCGGACTTCCTGCCGGTGACTATACAGTGGAAGTAGAGGACAGCGAAGGTTGCGGACCGGTTTCTTCCGGAACGATCACCATCACCGAACCTCCTGCATTACAGGTAGATTCTGTAAACGTATCACACATTTCGTGTAATGGCTCCGGGGACGGAAAAATTTCAGTGTATATTACCGGTGGTACCGTACCCTATGAATATTCAATTGACAATGAGGTATCGTACCATTCCGAATCCGATTTCACCGGCCTGACACCCGGCACCTTTGCTGTATATGTGAGGGATGCAAATGGGTGTTCGATTTTTGTAGATACATATACACTGAATGAACCGCCTGCGCTGACACTCTCAGGAGTGGTAACAG
>CAZOXI010000448.1:480-3631 GCA_964583445.1 uncultured Bacteroidaceae bacterium
GTAACAGATGTAACTCCCTGTTTTGGGGATGCGAACGGGACCATCACAGCTACGGCTTCAGGAGGTTGGAACGACTATGCTTACAGTATTGATGGGTTCAATTTTCAGCCAACCGGAGATTTTACCGGACTTGATGCCGGAGATTACACTGTTACCGTGCGGGATACCGGTAACTGCACCGTTACAGCAGATTTCTCTGTCGCACAGCCGGATGCCGTTACGGCTACAGTTGAAAAGACAGATTATAAAGATACCCTGCTGGGTGCGATTACAATCTCGGATCCCGATGGAGGCACACCTCCCTATGAATATTCCATAGACGGACCGGCAGGTACTTTTACCAACAATACAAGCTACTCCGACCTGGTGGCCGGTACCTATGAAGTGGTCGTAAGAGATGCAAACGGGTGTACGTACCAGGAGTCAGTTCAGATACTTGAGATACAACCAATCACCATGGTGGTGCTGGCAACCGATGTCTCCTGCCATGGACTGGATGATGGTACCATCGAATTTCAGCCGCAGGATGCGGTTGGTATTGTGAACTACTCAATCAATGATGGTGCCACATATGTGACCACTCCCTTGTTTGAGAATCTGTCTGGCGATTCCACCTACATCCTGGAGGCATATGATGAAGATGGCAAGGAATATTCCGGAACGGTAACGATCAATGAACCGGATCCACTAACCGTATTTGCCAGCATATCTCCCGCCAATTGTAACGCTTTCAGTGAAACCGGCGGTGCAGATCTCACCATCAGCGGTGGAACAGGCATGAAAACCGTTAACTGGTCAAACGGAAGTACAAGTGAGAACCTGTCCAACGTCGTCGCCGGAGCGCATATCTATACCGTCACAGATGAAAATGGCTGCGAAGTTTCCGATACGGCGAATATCCCTGCATTTGTCATTGTCAATGCCGATGCCGGCAAAGACACAACTGTATGTGCCGGTTCATCATTGGTGCTGGATGCCGTTCCGGGCGACGTGATGTCATGGGATCCCCCCACTTTCCTGAGCAACACCGGTGTTGCGGATCCGGTGGTTTCAAATATCACAGACACGATCGAATATACCTATACTTCGCGTGAAACCGGTTCAGGCTTTGGGTGCTATGACATTGACACGCTCAGGATCAATGTACTACCCATGTATGGCCTTGAGATCACGCAGGATACTTTCGCACTTGAAGGTCAGTCGATACAACTGAATACAACAACAGAAGGCACATTTGTTTCCTACCAGTGGATTCCAGAGTCGGGGCTTGATCAGGCGAATATCCCGGATCCGGTGGCATCCATCGTGGCTTCGACCAGGTACATCCTACTTGCTACCAACGATTATGGATGCATCGAATCAGATTCCGTGCTGATCAAACTGGTGGAAGACATCACTGTGTACAATGCTTTCTCACCTAACGGGGACTTCGTAAATGAATTCTTTGAGATCGATAATGCGTCAAAATTCCCGGATATAGTTGTCCAGGTCTTTAACCGGTGGGGCAGCAGGATCTTCTATTCTGAAGGTTACAACGATGCACAGCGATGGGATGGCACATATAATGGAAAGGAAGTTCCCGTTGGAACCTACTACTATGTGATCATACCCCGACCCGATGCAACACCCATTTCCGGAAACGTAACAATAATCAGGTAAGCGATGAAAAAACTACAACCCATACTGATCCTGTTCATCCTGTCCGGTTCCCTGAACCTTGCTGGACAGCAACTACCGCAGTTTTCCCAGTTCATGTTCAATGATTTTGTATTGAACCCGGCGATAGCAGGGATACATGACTATTACCAGATCAGGACCAGTCACCGGTTCCAGTGGGTGGGGATGACAGATCCGCCCCTGACGAACTCTATTTCTGTTTACGGTCCCCATTCCAGTATGGACATGGGATATGGAGGCACCATATACACCGATGTTACCGGACCAACCAGCAGAACAGGCGTGTCGGGTTCATATGCCTATAACATAGCTGTTTTTGGTGACATGCGCCTTTCCATGGGCCTCAATCTGAGTGTGCTGCAATACCGGGTGGACGGAACGCAGCTTACTCCCAAAGATCCATCCGATATGTTCATCCAGGGTGTTGTGAGTACCACTTACGTTCCTGATGCCGGCGTGGGTGTGTATCTCTATGGCGACAATTATTATGCCGGGGTCTCGGCTGCCCAGCTCCTGAATAATAAATTGGAAATTTTTGAGGAAAAAACCGGACTGAATAAATTAAAAAGTCATTTATTTGTAACAGGAGGATACCGGTATCAGGCCGACCCTGACTGGATCCTTGAACCATCGGCGATCATTAAAGTGACAGCACCGAGCCAATTCAGGTTCGAGGTCAACGCCAAAGTGGAATGGATGGAGATGGTCTGGCTTGCCACGGGATACAGGTTCCACGAAGCTGTCACTGTGATGGCAGGATACAATTACGATGATAAATTTTATTTTGGCTATGCCTATGATATCGGGATCACCGAATTAAGATTATACAATATGGGCAGCCACGAACTCATGATAGGATACAGGTTCAATGACATTAAATAAATACAACATACCATTCACAGCTGTGCTGCTGATTATTACCACCCTGCTGTGGAGCACTGCATGTAATAAAAATAAGCAGATAAAAGGCGATGAGTACATTGAAAGAGATGTGCTCGTTCAGGTCATCATGGATATGCACCTGATCGATGGGATCACCAATGACATGAATTATTACCGAAAATTCAATCCCGGGGATAGTATCGATATTTACGGTCCGATATTTGAAAAATATGACATTAACCGGGAGATGTACGAACGCACCATCAGCGAATACAGTAAATATCCACAACTCATGGACGAAGTGTATGATGAGGTCCTGATGAAACTGAGCCTGCTCCAGGACAGGATAGAAAGTGAAGAGGACGAAAAGATCGAAGTGATCGATGGCAGGAAACGCTGATGCTTTTATTTAATAAAACAGCTCCTGTTTCAGAAAATATATACAGCCATGATCCCCAGCGTAGCTACCAAACCAATCATAAAGCCTGTATAGATCTCCCTGGGGCGATGCATGCCAAGTTTGAGCCGTGCAGCCCCAACCAACCCGCCAACCAATAGTGTAATGATAAACAAATACTGGATGGCCGCGCCA
>CAZOXI010000449.1:0-3630 GCA_964583445.1 uncultured Bacteroidaceae bacterium
AATACTGGATATTTCAAAGGATGCTTCACAGGACGAGATCAAGAAAGCCTATCGCAAGCAGGCGTTGAAATACCATCCGGATAAAAATCCGGGGGACAAAGAGGCCGAAGATAAATTCAAGCAGGCCGCGGAGGCTTACGAAGTGCTGAGGGATCCTGAAAAGAGGAGCAAATACGACCGCTTCGGGCATTCTGCATTCGATGGTGCCGGCGGATTCGGTGGCAGCGGCATGACCATGGATGATATCTTCTCCCAGTTCGGAGATATTTTCAGCGGTTTTGGCTTCGGCGGCGGTTTCGGCGGCGGTTTCGGCAGCAGTTTCGGCGGCGGCACATCCGGTGGAAGACGGGGGGTGAACAAAGGTTCCAACCTCCGGGTTACCGTCAAACTGACCCTGGCAGAAATCGCCAATGGCGTTGAGAAAAAGATCAAGGTCAAGAAATACGTTCCCTGCGAACATTGCGGAGGAAATGGTGCGAAGAATGGTTCGGCCACCTCCACATGCAGCACCTGTCGTGGAACGGGACATGTCACCCAGGTGACCAATACCTTCCTGGGCCAGATGCAGACCCAATCCACGTGCCCGAACTGCCGTGGTGAGGGAAAGATGATCACCGAGAAATGCGACCACTGTTATGGCGAGGGCATCGTCAAGACGGAAGAGGTGATCAGTATTAACATCCCGGCTGGTGTTTCCGACGGTATGCAGCTCAAGATGAGCGGCAAAGGGAACGCACCCCGCAGGGGTGGTGTCAACGGTGATTTGATCGTGGTAATCAAAGAGCAGGAGCACCCCGAACTGATCCGTGACGGCAACGACGTAGTGTACAATCTTTACCTGAGCACCCCCCAGGCCATCCTGGGCGAAACCGTGGAGATCCCCACCATCGAATCACGCGTAAAGATCAAAATCGACGCCGGAACACAACCTGGCAAGATCCTTCGATTGCGCGGGAAAGGCGTCCCGGATGTCAACGGATACGGCAAAGGAGACCTGCTGGTGAACATCAATGTTTGGATCCCGAAAAATCTCAGCAGTGAAGAGAAAAAGATCATTGAAAAATTCAACGATTCTGATAACTTTGTTCCGCAGCCCCAGGGCAGCGAGAAAGGATTTTTCAACCGCATGAAAAATTTCTTTGAATAAATACCTACAATGGAACACATGTTAACCACCACGGATGTCATCAAAGACTTCCAGGGACACAGGGCACTGAACAAGGTATCGATTGAGGTGCCCAAAGGAAGTATCTTTGGACTCCTGGGACCCAATGGTGCAGGGAAAACGACCCTGATCCGCATCATCAACCAGATCACCGCACCGGATACTGGTGCCGTGACATTTAATGGCAAACCACTGCAGCGGGATGATATCTTCCGCATCGGCTATCTCCCCGAAGAACGCGGCCTCTATAAAAAAATGAAAGTGGGTGAGCAGGCCCTGTACCTGGCCCGGTTGAAAGGACTTTCCAATGCCGAGGCAAGGAAACGGCTCAAATACTGGTTCGAGAAATTTGAGATCGGGGGATGGTGGAATCGCAAGGTAGAAGAGCTTTCCAAGGGAATGCAACAGAAAGTACAATTTATTACTACGGTGCTGCACGAACCGGAGCTGTTGATCTTCGACGAACCCTTCAGCGGGTTCGATCCCATCAATGTGAACCTTTTGAAAAAGGAGATCCTGGGACTCCGGGAAAAAGGGGCAACGATTATCTTTTCCACGCACAACATGGCTTCCGTGGAGGAGCTGTGCGACCACATCTGCCTGATCAATGAAGCAGAGACGCTTCTCGACGGGGAAGTCAGCCAGGTCAGAAACAACTTCAGCTCCGATATCATCAGCATTGGTTTCAAGGGTGATCCCGAAAAGATCAAAACCGGATTGGACAAGCGGTTTGAGATCCTGGAAATCAAGGAGAACGGGGTCGGAAAAGAGGCACGCATCAAGCTCCCCGAAGATGCCGGAACCAATGAACTCATCTCTGCGCTGTTGAATTATACGGAGATCCACTCCTACAATGAAGTGCTTCCCAGCATGAATGACATATTTATCCAGGTGGTAGAATCTGCTACAGGCAAAAACAACAGGAAACCATGAGCAAGATCAGTCTTATTGTACAGCGGGAATACCTGACCAGGGTCAGAAAAAAATCTTTTATCATCATGTCGATCCTCGGGCCGCTGCTCTTCGCTGCATTGCTCGTCCTGCCGGCCATCCTGGCCAACCTGGAAGACAAGGAGGTCAAGCAGATTGCCGTGATTGACGAATCCATGATCCTTACTTCTTACCGTTCGGGAACAGCAGTAAGTACCCTTCCGGAGACCGAATACCTCAAGTTCATCGCGCTGGAGGATGTGGAACTGGAGACCCTACAGGAAAATTTCTCCAGCACAGGATACTATGCGGTGCTTTACATCCCCGAGAACGTCATCACTTCAGAGCGGGCGTTGCTGTACTCCGACAAGCAGCCCAGCCTGGATGTCTCTTCGCACATCAGCACCGCCATGGAGCAGCAGCTTGAAAATATGAAGCTCACGGCCCATGACATTGAAAACCTGGACCGCATTCTTGCTGAAGTGCAAACGGATATCAAAGTTTCGAGCGTCAAGTGGACAAAAGATGGTGAAGCGAAGAAAAGCAGTACCGGCCTGGTAATGGGAATCGGGTATGCATCAGGACTATTGATCTACATGTTCATTTTCCTCTATGGTTCTATGGTGATGCGAGGAGTGATTGAAGAAAAAACCAGCCGCATCGTGGAGGTGATCGTCAGCTCCGTTCGTCCGTTCCAGCTCATGATGGGCAAGATCATTGGCGTGGGACTGGTGGGGCTCACGCAGTTCCTGATCTGGGTGGTATTCACAGGGATCCTGGTGGTAGGTGTGTCCGCGGTATTCGGGACAACGCTCCAGCAGCAGGCACCCATGGAACAGGTATCCGGCACTGAATTGTTCAGCCAGGAAGAAGCAGTGCAAGGTGCAGTTGAAAATTTTTCAGAAGGAGAGAAATTTATGGCGGAGATCTTCGGCGCCTTCGAATCCATCGAACCGGGCAAGATCATTATTGCATTCCTGTTCTTCTTCCTTTTCGGCTACATGCTATACAGCTCCCTGTTCGCAGTGGTCGGATCGGCGGTGGACAATGAAACGGAGACACAGCAGTTCATGCTACCCATCACGTTGCCCCTGATCCTGGGGATCATCCTCATGGCCAATGTGATGCAAAATCCCGACGGCCCGCTTGCTTTCTGGTTCAGCATCTTTCCACTTACCTCCCCTGTGTTGATGATGGTGCGTATGCCGTTTGAAGTACCCCTCTGGGAGATCCTGCTTTCAGGCGGACTGCTGATCCTGACCATCTTTGGTACTGTATGGGTGGCAGGGAAAATCTACCGCACCGGTATCCTGATGTATGGTAAGAAAGTGACCTACAAGGAACTCTGGAAGTGGCTCAAATACAAGAACTGATGCTCAAATACAAGAATTGACCATGCCGGTAGCCATCCTCGATTTCGGTACCAACACCTTCAATCTCCTCATTGCAGCGCGGGAAGGCCCCGGGTTCAGGGTCCTCTATGACGGCAAGCAACCGGTAAAGCTCGGCAAGGGCGGTATCAACAAACGCATCCT
>CAZOXI010000450.1:0-3622 GCA_964583445.1 uncultured Bacteroidaceae bacterium
CTGCTGTCTGCCCGAGCCGGACCAGGAGGACGCGGACAGCACTTCGGATGGTTTTAAAGTCAGCGATCTCATCTGACTGATAGAGGAAGAGGATCTCGTAGCAGTCATTTTTGGGGGCAACTTTTTCAAGCAGTTGATGCTTTTGCATCCTGTATGCTTCGCGGGTCCTGCGTTTGAGCAGGTTGCGATCAACTGCACGCCGAATGCTTCTCCTGGGGATGGCCACGGTCATCTGAACAGGCACAGCAAGACCTTCCACCCTGCGGTACAGCAGGCGGAAGGGTGGCGAAGAGAAAGTGTTCCCGGATCGGAACAGTGATTCAATCGACTTCCTGCGCTTCAGTTTTTCCTTTTTGTTCAATCCTTGCGTTGCCATATTAGGGTATTACCATAAAAAAAGGGGGATTACTCCCCCTTCAGTAAAAAATATTTGCCGCATGTCAGCTTTTCCCATTTTTATTGTGCTGTTCAATAAAGCTCTCCAGGGCCATGGTCATGGAGGGGGCCTTTGGTGCAGGGGCTTTTATATCGAGCCTGAGTCCCGCCTCCTCCACTGCTTTTGCGGTCTTGTCACCGAAAGATGCGATCTTGGTATTATTCTGCTTAAAATCGGGGAAATTCTTCAGCAGGGATTTAATACCTGACGGACTGTAGAAAACCAATACGTCGTAATTCACATCCGCCAGGTCAGTAAGATCGCTGCATTCTGTCTTATACAGTATTGACTTGGTGAATTTAAATTTGTGTTTTTCAAGAAGTTCGGGGATCTCTTCTTTATGTGCGGCAGAGAGCGGAACAAGAAAGTTTTCATCCTTGTGTTTGGCCATGATTTCCACCAGGTCTTCCATTTTTCCTTTTCCAAAAAAGATCTTCCGTTTCCTGTAAACGATATACTTCTGCAAGTAATAAGCAGTTGATTCAGAGATGCAGAAGTATTTCATGGTATCTGGAACGGCCACCCTTGTTTCTTCAGCAATTCTGAAGTAGTGATCAATGGCGGTCTTACTTGTAAAAATCACTGCGGTGTGATGGGAGAGGTCTACTTTGGATTGACGAAATTCCTTGGATGTAATTCCTTCAACATGGATGAACGGACGAAAATCTATTTTCAGATTGTGTTTTTCGGCCAGATCAAAGTAAGGGGATTTTTCATTTTCAGGCTCTGGTTGGGAAACCAAAATTTTCTTGATTTTACTCATATTTCTTCTACCTTTAATACTGATAAACAACTACACTATGATCGTAAACCACTTGTACAACAATAACATTGGTACTAATTCAAGGGCACAAAGGTACAAAAACAAATAGAAATTTAAAACATGGTTCTTCAAAGAGAAAATGATCCCCCTGTAAAACCGCATCAATATCATTACTGACATTATTCCAAAGGCTGTCCAGACCACGATATCATTCAGGATCCCGGTGCTGTAGACAATTGCAATACTCATCGGTAGCGCCAGGATTCCCATGAGTTTATTGTAAATAAAACTATGATAGAGATAGGCTCTGAATAGTTTCAGGCTGTAAAAAACAGACCCGACGATGTTCACAATAATGATACGAAGAAAAAAAATCGCAATGAGCAGCGCTGTAAAAAAGAAAAACAATTCAACGTTCCTGAGTCCATAGGGAAACAGCTCAAAATACTGTGCCAGGAGCATGATAAAAAATCCCATGGAAACAAAGTAAAATGCATACAGAACCGAATCAAGTTGCCGCTGTAACTGACTGTTGTCCTTATACATGCTGACTGCAGTATTGTATCTAACCGCAGCGGTATATGTCCTGTTCAGCAATTGACCGAGAAATGCGCGTGCCACTGCATATACGATCAGCATGGAAACGAGGAAATAGAAATGCCATTCTGTTGAACCATATTGTACAAGGAAGCCAGCAACGCCTGACAGGGATTCAGCATGGAGTACAGTTTCTCCTGAAACAGGCGTGGACAAAGCCTTTACAGATGGTTCCGGGGCGATGGTATCAGCAATTCCTGTAATGGCATTGGCAGTTCCTGTAATGGTATCGATCATATGCTGAACGCGCATTCCCATAAATTTCCCGCAAAGATATACAGAATATTCTACCTTTTAACCTTCATGTCATTACTTAAAAAACGTTAATGTTCCTGATGCAATCCATGATCGGTGGAGGATTCCGCTTATTTTAAGATATATTTGTACCTGTTCTGCCTGCTTTCCCGGTCGAAGGTTCCCCTCGTCAGCCTGAAAAAGCACCAGGCTTCATGAAAAGATTGGGCATCGTCGTGGAGGATCGGCAATCTTCATGGGATTGAGGCATCAAATTTGTGTGGTGCATACTGATATAGTTTGTGAGATAAAGTCTAGATCATGAAAAAGAAAATTATTATTACCGGGATCCTGGTGCTGGTATTGAGCGCTGGGTTCACAACAATACGTAACAAGGATCTTGAGATCGTCAAGAACCTGGACATTTACTGTACCCTGTTCAGGGAGTTAAATATGTTTTATGTAGATGAAACCTCGCCAGAAGAACTGGTGACTACAAGCATCAATGCCATGTTGAATTCCCTTGATCCTTATACCACATACATCCCGGAAAAAGAAATGGATGTATTTAAGTTCCAGACTACCGGTGAATACGGTGGTATCGGGAGTCTCATCCGCAGCATGGATGGACAGATCATTATCGCAGATCCTTATGAAGAGTTTCCTGCTGCGAAATCGGGATTGCGTGCCGGGGATATTCTCCTGGAGGTTTCGGGGAAAGAGACCAGTGGCATGAACATCAGCGAGGTAAGTGATTTACTTAAGGGTGCGCCTGGTACCGTTCTTAAAATCAAGGCAAAGAGGCCTTATAAAGAAGAGGTGCTCGACTTCAGCCTGAAGCGGGAAAAAATCGTGATCACCAATGTGCCTTACCATGGCATGCTTTCGGAACATACCGGATACATTCGACTCAGCAATTTCACGACCAATGCCTCTGCAGAGGTTAAAAAAGCTTACCTGGATCTAAAAAAGAATGATGGTTTTAACCGGCTGGTGCTTGACCTGCGCAGCAATCCCGGTGGGTTGATGATCGAAGCGGTGAGGACCTGCAATTTATTTATTGACAAAGGAGCGTTGATCGTAAGTACGAAAGGAAAGGTGAAAAGATGGGACAGTGAATACAAGACAACGGAGCAGGCGCTGGACACTGAAATACCGATTGTCGTGCTGATCAACCGGGGATCCGCCTCTGCTTCTGAGATCGTCGCCGGGGCAATGCAGGACCTTGACCGGGCGGTAGTGATTGGACAACGCACATTCGGCAAAGGACTGGTTCAGACTACCAGGCCCCTTAAATACAATGCACAGTTAAAAGTTACAACAGCAAAATATTACATCCCTTCCGGCAGGTGTATCCAGGCCCTGGATTACACCAACAGGAACGAGGATGGAAGTGTGGGAGCGATTCCTGATTCACTGATCAGTGAATATGAAACACGAAACGGCCGGCTGGTGTACGATGGCGGCGGGATTCGTCCGGATATTGAAGTAGTGCCTGAAAAAATGAGTGAGATCACATTGCGACTGTATACGGAAAATATGTATTTTGACTACGCCACAAAGTATCGAAACACGGAAGATTCAATTGAAAA
>CAZOXI010000451.1:0-3622 GCA_964583445.1 uncultured Bacteroidaceae bacterium
GAACGGTATAGAGCCTGTTCTGGGAAAGTAGGTCTTCCAGTTCCTCCACCTGTTTGACGGCCTTCGTAAAGCTGGAAATATCGGGGATGGCCTCCATCTCGGCAAGTATTTTATCTTTTACCGTCAGCGCATCAACTGTATTATAATGTTCCTCCCATTCCCTGTTACATCCCCTGGTGAAAACCAGGGTGGCAAGAAGAAGAAAGATAACGCGGAAGCATGTACATCGATTCAACATAACTGTTTGATAATTAATTAATTTCTAATCTACTGTTATTTCTGACATCACTCAACCGGTTCAAGAATGACGCTCCTGAACAATCCATACCCGGGGGTAATCCCCTGGACCCTGAAAGAATTCTCCTTCTGTCCTTCCGGAATTTCAACGATCCCAAGGAATACCTTGCTGATCTGTCCACCACTGTTCCCCTCTGCAAGGTTGATAACGCCCCCGATCTGTTCACCGTTGAAGTAGTGCTTCACGGTGGGTCTTTCAAATCCTTTTTCACAATCGTGGTAGACGTTGTACTTTCCCGGGATCACATAAGGAATTTTCCGGGTAAAATCCGCTGCATCGTCGCAGATATCAAACGCCAGGTACATAGGAAGCCGCAGGTGGTTGGTCTGGGCATCGGACCTGATCTTCCCGGAATAGGGAGCGTTCAGGGTCAGCCATGGTGCTGTTTTATCAAAGGGGATATGATCTGCGCTTCCGGGATCGGGCCAGTACCGGTATTTTTCGTCCATCCTGGTGGTTCTTAAGCCGAGGTCGGCGAGTGAATCACCTGCCGCCACCAACGAGTCAAAAGGAATCCCGGGTACATCCAGGAAATAAAACTCACGCCTGATCCTTTTGAAAGTGGTTGTCAGCTGGTACATTTGATCCATGATATGGATGATCCCGTTAGAAACCAGGTTATTGCTGTTAAATTCATCGACATTCAGTCCCTGTGGAAAATCCAGGGTTTTGCTGTTCAATACCACTTCGGCAGAATTCTTCAGGAGCCCGAAACCAAGTGTTGTTTCACCAAGTGTTCCGAAGAACTCACCTTCTTCTGTGGCATCCGACATTGAGATCACCTCTTCGAGGAAATGACTTCGTACATAAATATTCAGTGCGTTCAGGGAATCCGAATAATCGGTTGCACCCGGTGAAATAAATGTTGCCAGGTCACTGAATGACCTGATGTCCTTTTCCGCAAACACATCATCAGGCGTAAAAAAGCAGGTATAGAATCTTTGCGCTTCCGGCGCATCGCCATCCGCCTGTGCCAGGTGGCTCAACCCGGTATTTTCCAGTGCCTCCAGGATAATTTTAAATTCCCCCGACGCCACCAGCCAGTCGTATACCGGGATCGAAGGTTTTTCAATGACCTTGTCAACACCATGCAGGATGCCGTTCGGCAATATGTTGTTCTGGTGAATGATCCGCGATGTTTTGTTCAGCAATACATGTGAACCGTCTGCAGAAGGACCGGAAACCATGTAGTCGAACGAAAAGGTGCGTGTGTTGATGATGCCCAGGTTGAAATCACCGGAACTGTAAGGAACAAGAAACACATGGTACCTAACCAGGTCCTTCAGCGCACTGATCTCGAAATCCCGGTACGTCGTTTTCCCTTTTTCCTGGAAATATGCTGCAAACGCATCATTGGTTGGCGCCATGAACGTATAGGATCCATATGTCCTGAAAAGGTGAATATACCCGGTAGTATCCAGGATATCATACAATATGGAATAAGTATCCGGTCGTGATTCGATGAATTGTGAGATACTCAGATCCGCATCCTCATAATAGGTCTGGCTCACATCTTCAAAAGTTGTGAATTCGCATGAATAGCTGAATAATACCAGGATAACCGAAATAAGTATGGCACTGCGTGTTGTCCTGTAAGTACGTACATTGAATACAGTCATGATCTTCACTTTAATTTGTTTTATAGAATACGTTCTGTTCCAGCAGGTTATTCAACAACAGCTCATTGTAATAAATAGGCAGGAACCAGCTGTTCACGTCCTTGATCTTTGAAGCAACGGCGCTTCGACTCCTGGGTTCAACATTTGATATCACGGCATCGGAAATATATTCCAGCCGGTTGGACAGGTCCCTGCGCGAGATGCGAACAAGATCAAACCAGCGTTTCCCTTCGCCAAAAAATTCCCTGGCCCGCTCCAGGAGGATTTCATTGAGCAACTTGTCCTGCTCATTGGCATTGGTATAATTATTTATGCCAGCCCTGTTTTTAATGATATTCAGATAGATAAGTGCACTTCCCAGGTCACCCAGTTCGGCGTATGCCTCGGCCCTCATTAGGTGAATTTCCGCCAACCTGTAAAAGATCCAGTTGGCATCGCTTTCATTTTCAGATCGTTCATTATTTTTATACTGGCGATCGTACGGACCGAGACCTACATATTTCCACAATGAAAGATCGGATGTATTCACTGTAACTTCGCCACCTGCCGGGTACAATGAGGATGATGGTGCAACCTGGCGCAGGTCGTTCTGTTCATAAAGTCCCAGGGCCATTTCCGACACCACGAAATCCCGGTCACCATCCCTGCTGTTAGAGGTAAGCGAGTATAGATCATTGGTTGTCCTGTAAGCCATGTAATCGAATTGCAGTTCGAAAATGCTCTCCTGGCTGTTTCCCTCATTGGAAAAAATGGACATATAGTCCTCTCCTTCAACCAGGAAAACACCAGTCACCATGTCGCAGGTTTCCAGGCACTGCTGGTAATCGTTGTTCCACAGATAGATATCTGCCAGCAAGGCATAAATGGCGTTGTTCGTGGCCCTGCCCTTTTTCTCTTCCCTCAATACGAAATCATCCGGTGTAAAAGCATCATCCACGATGCCTGTCAGATCTTCAATAAGTTGTTCGATGATTACGCTCTCCGTTGATTTTGCGATTCTGAAATCCTGGCTGTCGGTATCGTAGGGCTCCAGGATCAGCGGAACATCACGGAAGGTCTTTACCAGTTGAAAATAGCAGAAGCTCCTGATGAAGATTGCTTCGGCAATATACCCCCTGAGCTGTTCTTCGGAAAAGGTATCGTCGTTTTCTTCGGCCATGGGAGCATATTCAATGATTGTATTGGCGATATTGATCACCAGGTAAAAATCATCCCACCGCACCAGGTCGTTGTTCTGGTTAATATTATAATTGAGAAAGTCGAGCTGTGACACGGAAGTCCTGTTTTCATAAGGACTCAACAATCCTCCCCGCAATTCACTCCAGTAATATAATTCCCGGAGGAAATCGGACATTTTTGCATAGGCTGTTCCCAGCACAGCTACAACATCTCCCTCGCTTTTCCAGTATTCTTCCCTGATCAGTTCATCCTGGGGTTCAAGCATTAGAAAATCTGTACATGCAGGTGCAAAAAGCAGTGTTACAATGAATATGAATACCAGTTTTCTTATCATGATAAAAAGTGCTTAAAATTTGAAATTCAGACCGATAACAAAGTCCATGGGCGGGGGTGTTCTTGAATTATCCACTCCAATGTAACTGACATCTTTGCTGGCAACGTTTACTTCGGGATTCTGCCCGGTATAGTTGGTCCAGGTCGCCAGGTTATAGATCGTGAAAAATGCGTTGAGATCTTTGAGGAACAC
>CAZOXI010000452.1:0-3609 GCA_964583445.1 uncultured Bacteroidaceae bacterium
TCGGTGCAGGTGCGGTGGTTACCCGTGAGGTGCTGCCCTATGCCCTGGTGATCGGCAACCCGTCGCGGCAGGTGGGGTGGATGAGTGAATACGGCCACCGGCTGGAATTCGGGGAAGACGGCATCGCAGTATGTACCGAAAGCGGAGAAAAATATACACTGAACAATAACCAAGTAACAAAATTAGCGTAGACAGCATGATGAAGCCTTTGCCATTGCGCATCGATAAAACCCGATCATAACACATAGATAGTTACATATAGAATACAGATACATGAGCAAGAACTTTACCCTCATTGGAATAGCAGGATACATTGCGATCAGGCACGTGAAGGCGATCAAGGAAACTGGAAATGACCTGGTGGCAGCACTGGATCGTTTCGATAGCGTCGGATTCGTGGATGCATTCTTTCCTGATGCAGACTTCTTCGTTGAATTTGAACGATTTGACAGGCACATTGCCAAATTGAACCGCACCGGGAGGCAGATCGATTATGTATCCATCTGTTCCCCCAATTATCTCCACGATTCACATATCCGCTTTGCGCTGCGCAGTGGAGCAGATGCCATCTGTGAAAAACCCCTTGTCCTGAATCCATGGAATATTGATGCATTGCTGGATTACCAGGAAGAAACCGGGAAAAAGATCTATAACATCCTGCAGCTGCGCCACCACCCCAGCATCATTGCGCTGAAAAACAAGATCGAAAGCGGACCTCCAGATAAAATATATGACATCGACCTCTCCTATATCACCAGCCGCGGGAAGTGGTACCACTACTCCTGGAAAGGAGACGAACACAAGTCGGGAGGCATCGCCACCAACATCGGGGTACACTTTTTCGACATGCTGACCTGGATATTCGGGGAGGTGAAAGAGAACAAAGTGCACCTGCTGAAAAAAGACAAATCAGCCGGATTCCTTCAGCTGGAAAAAGCAAGGGTGCGCTGGTTCCTCAGCATAGATTACAACGATGTCCCGGATGAGATCCGAAAGAAAGGACAACGCACCTACCGGTCCATCACGGTGGACGGAGATGAAATAGAATTCAGCGGCGGATTTACCGACCTGCACACCATCTCCTACCAGGAGATTCTTGCAGGAAAAGGATACGGCGTTGAGTGTGCAAGGAATTCCATTCAGACCGTTTATGACATCAGGAACGCAGAGATTTCTGATCGCAGCGGGGAGCACCATCCATTTGTAAAAAATACCTAAGAAGACCACGATATGTATAAAGCGTTAGTTGACAAAAAGAGAACAATGGCTGTGATCGGGCTGGGCTATGTGGGCCTCCCCATTGCACTTGAATTTGCGAAGAAAATAAAAGTGATCGGTTTTGATATCAGGGAGGACCGCATCGAACAGATGAAAAACCGGGTCGATCCAAGCAATGAACTGGAAGCCGCTGATTTCGACGATACCGACATCACTTTCACAGCAAACATCGATGACCTGAAAGAGGCATCCTTTTACATCGTAGCGGTACCCACCCCCATCGACGAGCACAAAAAGCCTGACCTGCAGCCGCTGCTCGGCGCCACAAAAACCGTTGGGAAAGTGCTGGGCAAAGGCGATTATGTGGTCTACGAGTCCACCGTCTACCCGGGCTGTACTGAAGAAGACTGTATTCCGCTGCTTTCCGAAGTTTCGGGCCTGGAATTTATCACCGATTACAAGGTAGGATTCTCCCCTGAAAGAATTAACCCGGGGGACAAAAAACATACACTAACCAGCATTACAAAGGTCACCTCGGGATGCGATGCCGAATCGGCCGAAGAAATTGCAAAGACCTATGAGATTGTCATAAAGGCCGGTGTGCACCGTGCAAGTTCCATCAAGGTCGCAGAAGCAGCCAAAATCATCGAAAACACACAGCGCGACATCAACATTGCGTTTATGAATGAGTTGTCCATGATATTCAACAAGATGAATATCAATACGTTTGAAGTGCTGGAAGCAGCAGGGACAAAATGGAATTTCCTGCCCTTTTTCCCGGGGCTCGTGGGAGGCCATTGTATCGGGGTGGACCCCTATTACCTTACCCACAAATCGGCGATGTACGGTCACCACGCACAGATCATCAATGCCGGACGGGGCATCAACGACGGCATGGCCGCATGGGTGGCCAAGCAGGTTACTATCCGTCTCTCGCATCAGTTCACCAATCTGAAAGAATGCCGGGTCCTGGTAATGGGCACCACGTTCAAGGAAAACGTGAGTGATATCAGGAACTCAAAAGTAGCTGACGTGGTCTATGAACTGAAAGAGTTTGGAATGGGGGTTGAGGTGATTGATCCCTATGCCAACCCCAAAGAGGTGATGGAAGAATACGGTTACCAACTCATCGATCAGCCCGGTGGAAAATACCATGCTGTGATTGTTGCAGTGAACCACGCCGAATATGCAGGGATGGACGAAGCTGCACTGGGAACATTACTGGTTGAAAACGGTATCGTGGTGGACCTGAAGGGACTATTCAGAAACAAGATTAAACAACTGAATTACTGGAGTTTATAAAATTTATGCATATGCGTACAGTACTGGTAACAGGAGGAACCGGCTATATTGGATCACATACCGTCGTTGAACTGCAGGAAGCCGGCTACAAAGTGGTCATTGTCGATAACCTTTCCAATTCCTACGCCGGGGTTGTGGACAGTATCGAAAAAATTACAGGGACCAGGCCCGCGTTCGAACAGGTGGACCTGAAAGACAGGGAGGCAACCCTGGAGGTATTTGCTGCCTATCCTGACATCGAAGCCGTGATCCATTTCGCAGCACTGAAAGCTGTCGGGGAAAGCGTGGAACTGCCGCTGGAATACTACAAGAACAACATCGATTCCCTGATCCATATTCTGCAGGGCATGAAACAATACGAGGTGAAAAACATCGTATTTTCTTCTTCATGCACTGTGTACGGCGAACCTGATCAGTTGCCGGTGACGGAGCAGGCACCCATCAAAAAAGCCAATTCACCTTATGGGAACACCAAGCAGATCTGCGAAGAGATCATGCAGGATTTCCGGGTTCCCGCCCCGGAGATCAATGTCATCTCCCTCAGGTATTTCAATCCGATTGGTGCACATCCGAGTGCACTGATCGGGGAGCTGCCAATCGGGGTCCCGAACAACCTGGTTCCGTTCATTACCCAGACAGCCATCGGGATCAGGGAGGAACTGAAAGTATTCGGGGATGATTATAATACCCCGGACGGATCGGCCATTCGTGATTATATCAACGTAGTAGATCTTGCCAAAGCACACGTGGTTTCCATCGAAAGACTAATGAACGGAAAGAATAAATCAGGGTATGAAATCTTCAACCTGGGCACCGGCAAAGGGAATTCGGTACTGGAAGTGATCAAAGCTTTTGAGAAGGTCACCGGTACACCGCTGAAGCACAAAATCGTAGGCCGCAGGGAAGGGGATGTCGAACAGGTGTATGCTGATACACGGTATGCCAACGAGGAGCTTGGATGGAAAGCTGAAAAAGACCTCGAAGAGACCCTTGCCACGGCATGGAAATGGGAACAGCATTACAGGTCGAAACAATAATACCTAAATTGAGCGATTCATAAATTCACTGTCCCTTTTCATTTCACTTGGT
>CAZOXI010000453.1:0-3604 GCA_964583445.1 uncultured Bacteroidaceae bacterium
GAAATCATCCCCTTCCGGATCGCTGAACACCGGGTTGACGTTATGCATGATCAGCAGGCTTACATCCTGATTTTTCAACGAATTCCTCAAACCGGCAAAATCCCTGTCACTGCCCTGCTTCATATTAAGGGTGCGGTTCATATCCAGGGTGGTTCCGTAGTTGCCAAGCATGACATTCAGTCCCGCAACCATCAACTGCACCTCCGGGTCATTGGATCCGCTGATGACCAGGGAAGCAGCCTGGTTACGCAATAGTTCCGTTACGATCTCATCCACCTCAACATCAGATTCCGGTGCTGTTACACCGGCCACACCGTGCTGCGCAGCAACACCATTGTAAATGTTCGCGAGTGCCGCTTTTGCCGCTGCCGGGCTGACCGGATGCCGCTCATCGGCATTGGCACCGGTAATGGAATACCCGGATTCAAACTGGATGTGTTTTGACATCTCCGGCTGTTCCTTTGTAACCTCCCGCTTTTTTGCATATCCCGCAGCAAACTCAACCGGTGCAAGCCAGGTACCCAGGAAATCGGCATCGAATGAAACAATATAATCCGCCTGATCGAAATGAATTCCGGGAATTACATTCGCTCCGAAGATCTTCTGATGGGCATCCCTGATGGCTGAAGAAGAGACCTCATCATACACGATCCATTCAAGGTCCGGGTAGGCAGACTGCAGGTCCCTGATTATCTTTTTCGTAGTGGGACTGATGATCGTGGAGGTCAGGAGTACCTTTCTGCCCGGTGTAGGCGTGCTGAGTGTCTGAACAACGGCTTCATCAATCTCTTCCCAGGTTGCACTGTTTCGTCCACGGGCCGGGGCTTTCAGCCTGGCCTGGTCGTAAAGCTCCAGCACAGATGCCTGTACACGTGCAGAGGTCCCTCCTGCAGAGACAGGTGTCAGTTCGTTGGCCTCAATCTTGATGGGACGCCCATCCCTGACCTTTGCAACTACCGAGCAATATTCTGTTCCGTCAAAAAAGCTGGTGGCGTAGTAGCTGGATTTTCCGGGAGTGATCTCCTCCGGCTTGACCAGGTAGGGTATGGCTTTCTGTACCGGTTTCTCACAGCTGCTTGTGATCGCGGCAGTTGCAAAACTAAAGCCTACCAACTTGAGAAAATCCCTCCTGGATGCACTTGCACTTGCGATTTTATCGCTTCCAAGGTCCAGCACCAGGTTTTTCTGTTCTTCGTCTACTACCTTTTCAGCCTGGTCATCGGGACCATTTTTATACTCATCCAGACTTCTCCAGTATTTTTCCATCCTTATAAATTCTATATAAATAAATATTCTTTGCTCGTTAACAAGTATTTCCGGGCGCTTACAACATGCTGATAAAAATCAATAATGGCATTTTGAGCATTCTGTGCCTCCGACCTGTTCTGCGGTAACCCGGCTGATCTCGCCCGATTTGAGCGCCTTGTGCAACTCCTCGTATTTCTCATAAAATGCATTATCGAAAAACTGCACCTCCGTGTCGCGATGGCAGTTGATGCACCAACCCATGGAAAGGTCCGACACCTGTTTCACCCGGTGCATCTCCTCCACAGGACCGTGGCAGGTCTGGCAGTCCACACCACCCACCTCCACATGCTGGGCATGATTAAAATAGACATGGTCCTGTAGGTTGTGCACCCGGATCCATTCCAGAGGTTCTTCGTTCTCGGAAGCGTTCACCAACTTACTTATCTCATACCTGCCGGAGTAGGTACCTTCACGTACAATAATATGGCAGTTCATACACAACTCCGTTTCAGGGAATCCTGCTGATTTGCTGTGTCCAACGGTATGGTGACAATATTTACAGTCGATCTTGTTTTCAGTGACGTGGACCATATGGGAGAATTTGATTGGCTGATCCGGTTCGTAGTTCTCCTGCCGTCCCAATGCAATACCTGCATCCAACAGCAGATAGATTTGCCATCCCAGTGCTCCAATAAACAATACACCAAGGATCCATTTACGCTTTACCTTCTTCAGGAAGACTACTTCGATGACGATCCATGTCAATAAGGCGCCGAGCAGAAGAAAAAGCAGGATTTTATTGATCACGGGCTTGCGCTGGGTCAGGCCCTCTTCCTCGAAATGGTCCAGGTACTCCTTAATGAGGATCACTTCCGCCTCGTTCAGGTTGAATGACGCATGTGTCGCGGTCATGGTGCGCCCGGTTGGGCTCAACACTGCCCTGGTGAACTCTTCCTCGGATTTCTCCTTGTATTTATGGGCAATCTCCCAGGCGTTTGGATTCCAGTTAAAGGTGTCGATCTCCATCGTGTTATGGCAGTCTGCACACGCATTCCCTTCAAATTTACCATCCACCAGTCCATAGAACAACCGCTCACCGCGTTTTGCGCCCTGTGAATAATGGTCTTCTTTCTCCGGGTGACCGGCCTGGTCATCACCTTCTGCCAACACAGTAATTATCGGGAAACTGAAAAGAAATACCAATAAGATAATCAGGGCTTGGAACCCTGGTCGCGGATTGCATGAAGGATGCGTTCGGGCAAAGGCATCACCTTCATGCTGCTGACAGGTCTTTGTCATTTATATTCGGGTTAGATTAATTTTAATTTACAAGCAGTTG
The DNA here is from genome assembly GCA_964583445.1 of uncultured Bacteroidaceae bacterium. Taxonomy (GTDB): domain Bacteria; phylum Bacteroidota; class Bacteroidia; order Bacteroidales; genus M55B112. The sequence continues at coordinate 2,588 of CAZOXI010000453.1, forward strand.
ATTAACAGTAACATATTCCTGGTTTGGCGCTGCAAATCAACCTCCTCCTATACATCAGCAATGAGCTAATTTAAAGTTAATGCGGAAGATAATCAACTGCTGAAGTTTTTTTTGAACAATCTGGTCAGAAGTTGCTCTATATTTATTTAGACCAATTCCAACAAAAGTCGCAAACATGCAGAAATAGTCCTGCAATTGAAATTCCCGGTACCAATCTTTTTTCATAAATTGCGGCGATTTAGAGCTGAACGGCATGGCAAACATTTTTTCAGGTTATTTTCTCCCGGTCACACTTGCGATTATCACGCTGGGGATGGGGTTATCTATCACCCACCGTGATTTCAAAAATGTGTTTTTCCGTCCAAGGGCTGTACTTGTAGGTATATGCTGTCAGATACTGCTCCTGCCGCTCATTGCATTTGGCGTGGCATCGATCACCAACATTGATCCTCTTTTTAAGGTCGGATTGATTATCATCGCTGCCTGTCCGGGTGGAGCAACTTCCAACCTGGTTACCTATCTGCTGAACGGAAACGTCGCCCTGTCGATTTCAATGACTGCCCTGAACAGCCTGATCACGCTGGTCAGCATACCGGTCAACGTTAGCCTGGCACTGATGGTGTTCCTGCATACCGATGCAGAAATCCATCTTGATGTCTGGGACACGATTCTCAAAGTGTTCCTGCTAACCGTTGTTCCTGCCTATATTGGTGTGACTATCCGGCACCGGAAAAGTGAATTTGCCGAACGGCTGAACCGGCCGCTAAAGATAATCCTGCCTTTGATCCTCCTTGTGGTATACCTGGGTGTATTGTTTATCGACGAGGGATCTACCATTGCCACCAGGAAGGATTTTTTCAATCTCATGCCTTATGCATTGCTGCTGAATGCACTTTCGATGTTCCTGGGATGGCAGGTTGCCTACCTGACAAAGTTAAAACGCGTTGATCGGTATACAATTGCGATAGAGGTAGGGTTGCAAAATTCAGCGCTGGCGATTTTTGTTGCCAGTACGCT
>CAZOXI010000454.1:0-3597 GCA_964583445.1 uncultured Bacteroidaceae bacterium
TATGGATGAAACCGGATATCTGAAAACCGTGCCGGGTTCTACCAAGACCAATATTCCGGGTGTATTTGCATCTGGTGACCTGCAGGATAAAGTATATCGCCAGGCCGTCACGGCAGCAGGAACAGGTTGTATGGCCGCACTCGATGCCGAACGCTACCTCGGAGAGTTGGAATAGGAAGGGCAATCAGCACCACCTCCATCAAATGGTTGCATGGCCGCACTCGATGCCGGACGCTACCTCGGAGAGTTGGAATAGGAAGGGCAATCAGCACCGCCTCCATCGAAAGGTTGAATGGCCGCACTCGATGCCGGACGCTACCCCGGAGATATGAAACCGGGACGGCACTGTTCGCAGAGTGAACGGACACCCTAAACTCAGCTAAATCACCTCTTTTCTTTTGGGTGTTTTTGAAATGAACGGGGAATTTGCACAGCATCAGCTGAATCACCCGTTTTCTTTGGGTGTTTTTGAAATGAACGGGGAATTTGCACAGCATCAGCTGAATCACCTCTTTTTCTTTGGGTGTTTTCGAAGTGAACTGGGATTTTTGCGCAGCAATAACCACTTCACGAGGAAATACCCAAAGAAAAGAGGGTATCTCTAATGAACCACCCACTTCAAAAAAAGAGGGTATCTCTAATGAAACACCCTCTTCAATATCCCGTATGATATGTCCTAAACCTTCAGCTTACTGATATCCTGGAAGGTCTCGGTTTTGTATTCGCCAGCCTTCAGTTTCTCATGACATTCTTTGAATGCGGCAATGGTTTCATTTACATCATCCACCGTATGCATGGCTGTCGGAATCAGTCGAAGCAGGATGTCACCCTTCGGGATCACCGGGTAGATGACCATCGAGCAGAAAATATTGTAATTTTCACGCAGGTCGAGAATGAGGTTCGTCGCTTCAACAATGCCACCGTGCATGTAGACAGGAGTTACAGGTGACTCGGTAACACCAATATCAAAACCATTCTCCTTCAGTCCGCTTTGCAATGCGTTGACAACGGTCCAGAGCTTCTCTCTCAGTTCCGGCATGGTCTTCAACATCTCCAGGCGCTTCAGGGCACCAATGACCATCGGCATGGGAAGTGATTTGGCAAAGGTCTGTGAACGCATATTATATCGAAGGAAATCCACTACTTCGGTCTGACTGGCAACAAATCCGCCGATCCCGGCCATTGATTTTGCAAACGTCGAGAAGTAAAGGTCGATCTTGTCCTGTACCCCAAAATGTTCCCCGGATCCCATTCCGGTAGCTCCCATGGTCCCAAAACCATGGGCATCATCCACAAGCAGGCGGAATTTAAATTTGTCCTTAAAAGCCGCAATGTCTTTCAGGTTGCCAAGGTCTCCAGCCATTCCAAATACCCCTTCGGTAATAACCAGCACACCTCCACCTTGCTGCTCGGCACGCTTGGTGGCACGCTCCAGCTGCTTCTCAAGGTTTTCCATGTTGTTGTGCGGGAAGACAAAACGTTTGGCAAGTGACATCCGCATGCCATCCAATATACAGGCGTGGGATTCAGAATCATAAACGATTACATCGTTCCTCGTGGTGACAGCGTCGATGATCGAAGCCATTCCCTGGTATCCGTAGTTCAATAAAAAGGAATCTTCCTTTTGAACAAATTCAGCCAGGGCTCTTTCCAGTTCTTCATGCTTTTTTGTCTGTCCCGACATCATCCTGGCTCCCATTGGGTAGGCCATGCCGTATTCAGCTGCAGCATCTGCATCTGCCTTGCGGACCTCCGGATGATTGCCAAGTCCCAGGTAATTGTTAAGGCTCCATGTCAATACCTCTTTTCCGCGGAATTTCATGTGCGCAGAAATCTCTCCTTCAAGCTTCGGGAAGGCAAAATAACCATGCCCTGCTTTCTGATATTGCCCGATTGGGCCCCTGTCGGTAGTAATTCTTTCGAAAATATCCACTACTCAAATTATTTAATGGTTAATAATGCGTGCAAATGTAGCTATTTTTGATGACTTGACAATTTTTAACATCTGGCCTGAAATTTGAAGTGTTTTTAACCGTTATATATTGTAGCTTTGCTTTTCTCAAAAGTACACTTTTTTAAAAACGTTCATTTTTAGGAAGTTCAGCACGATTTATTAAAGGTTGGTTTTGTTTTAATTATTCATTCATTTATTGTATTTTTGCGCCATGTTAAAATCAGGGATGTACACGGTTGGCTTGATGATGGTAACTTTTTTGTTACTAGTGGGTTGCGGAGAGTATGAAAAAATACTCAAGAGCACGGATTACCCGGTGAAATATGAAAAGGCAATCGAGTATTTTAACGATGCAGAATATGTAAAATCAGCCACATTACTCGACCAGGTGGCAAATATTTACAGGGGAACCACCAAGGCTGATACTGTAAAGTATTATCAGGCAATGAGTTACTACGGACAGCGCGACTACATCCTGGCCGGTCACTATTTCAATGAACTGGCTACAACCTACGCAAATAGTGAATACCTGGAAGAAGCAGAATTTATGGCAGCCTATTGTTACTACCAGTTGTCTCCAAGGCCATCACTTGACCAGGAAGCGACATACAAAGCCATCAATGCATTGCGGATGTATATTGCCAAGTATCCCTCATCCGACAAAGTGCCGCAGGCTAAGGAACTCATTGCAGAACTCAGCGATAAACTTGTTGAGAAATCATACAACAGTGCGAAACTCTATTATGACCTGGGCTATTACAGGTCAGCAATCATCGCACTGCGCAACAGCCTGGAGGAATATCCCGATACGCAGTACAGGGAGGAATTGCTCTACCTGATCCTTAGATCAAGCTACCTGCTGGCAGATAACAGCGTTGAAAGTAAAAAGAAGGAACGATTGCAATATACCGTCGACGAATATTTATCATTTAAATCAGAATTTCCGGAAAGCAAGTACGACAAAGAGGCAGAACGCATGTTCCGGAATACGCAGGAAACATTAGAATCGTATACAACAAACAATTAATATGGATTACAAAAAGACAAAAGCACCACTGACCACTGTTACCCGTGACCTGAAGGCAAACGATGAGAAAACGGGAAATATTTATGAATCAGTGATGGTGGTAGCAAAAAGAGCTAACCAGATCAGCGTTGAGATGAAACAGGAGCTCAACCAGAAACTGGAGGAGTTTGCATCCTATACCGATAACCTGGAAGAGGTTTTTGAGAATCCGGAGCAGATCGAAATTTCCAAGTATTTTGAGAGATTGCCCAAGCCGTCCCTGATCGCGCTCCAGGAGCTGGATGAAGATAATATCTACCATAGAATTAACGAAGAAATTCCACCGGCTGAATAAACCGCCAATGAAGCTTTCCGGAAAAAAGATCATTCTTTCCGTTACCGGAAGCATTGCAGCCTATAAGGCAGTGCTGCTGTTGCGCCTTCTCACCAAAGAAGGCGCTGATGTGCAGGTGCTCATGACTCCCACAGCAAAAGAATTCGTCACACCTGTTACTTTTGCAGCACTTTCAGGAAAACCGGTCCTGTCCGACTTCTTCAATGAAGCAGGAGGCGACTGGAACAGCCACGTGGAAATGGGTGTGGAGGCAGACCTGATGATCATTGCCCCGGTTACAGC
>CAZOXI010000455.1:0-3596 GCA_964583445.1 uncultured Bacteroidaceae bacterium
TTTGTAAAATTAACTGTTTCTCACCACATAGTAAAGGATTGCATGTGAAAAACGAATCCGGGCAGCTACTTATTATAAGAAATGTATTATCTCTGCATAAATGCTTTTTCAGTCTTAAAAATCTTATTTTTGTACCGTGAAACTGAATTGGGGGAATTCCCTGCAACAGAAATAGTGAATCAATGGTCAGATCGACAGTCAAAGAATTATTTACAGGAGATAAGATAGGTAAGGAGGTATTGCTCAAAGGTTGGGTGAGAACGCGACGGGGGAATAAAAAGGTCGCTTTCATTGCCATCAATGACGGCACCACCATTCACAATATGCAGGTAGTTGCTGATGCTGAAAAATTTTCAGAGGCAACCCTGAAGGAGGTCACCACAGGATGTTCTCTGGCAGTAACAGGAACGTTGGTTGAGTCGCTCGGGAAGGGGCAGTCCGTGGAGATTCATGCCGAACGTATTGACCTGCTGGGTGCAAGTGACCCTGAGGTATATCCCTTACAAAAGAAGGGTCATTCCTTTGAATTCCTGCGGGAGATTGCGCACCTGAGGTTCAGGACCAATACTTTCGGTGCTGTGTTCCGCATCAGGCATGCATTGTCTTATGCCATTCACAAGTATTTCAATGACAAAGGATTCTTTTACCTGCACACCCCGATCATCACCGCTTCCGATGCTGAAGGCGCAGGTGCTATGTTCAGGGTGACCACGCTTGACCTCAATGCTCCGCCCAAAAATGACCAGGGTCACATTGATTTCAGCCATGATTTTTTTGGCAGATCCACAAATCTCACTGTTTCAGGACAGTTGGAAGGAGAATTGGGTGCATTGGCGCTTTCATCCATTTACACATTCGGCCCTACATTCAGAGCTGAAAATTCCAACACGCCCAGGCACGTGGCAGAATTCTGGATGATTGAGCCGGAGATGGCTTTTTATGATATCACTGACAATATGGACCTGGCGGAGGATTTCCTCAAATACCTGGTACGGTATGCACTGGACCACTGCAAGGACGATCTTGATTTTTTAAATAAGATGATCGACAAGGAGCTGTTGGAAAGACTGCAGTTCATACTGGAAAATGAATTTGTCAGAATGAGTTATACGGAGGCCGTCGATATACTGAAGGAATCCGGTCAAAAATTTGAATTTCCGGTGGAATGGGGGTCCGACCTTCAGGCAGAGCATGAACGATACCTGGTGGAACAGGAATTCAAAAAACCTGTGATCCTCACGGACTATCCGGCAGAAATCAAATCGTTCTACATGAAGCAGAATGAAGATGGTAAGACGGTGCGGGCCATGGATGTACTGTTCCCAAAGATCGGAGAGATCATTGGCGGTTCTCAGCGGGAGGAGGATTATGATCAACTGGTGAAAAGGATGCGGGAAATGCAGATCCCTGAAGATGAATTGTGGTGGTACCTGGATACCCGTAAATTCGGAACTGTTGAGCACAGTGGATTTGGCCTGGGATTCGAGCGCCTGCTGATGTTTGTCACAGGAATGAGCAATATCAGGGATGTAATTCCTTTTCCAAGGACTCCAAAGAGCGCGGAATTTTAATATATTAAGGCATGCTAAAACAGAGGCTTCAGCAAAAATTACTGCAGAAACTTTCTCCGCAGCAGATCCAGATGATCAAGCTGCTGGAGATCCCTGCTGTACAGTTGGAGCAGCGTATTAAGAAGGAGTTGGAAGAGAACCCCGTGTTGGAGGAGGGTTCGGAGGAATCTTCGAGCCAGGACGAACAGGAGTCAGGAGAAGACACGCAGGAGCAGGATGAATTTTCCATTGAGGATTACATGGAGGATGATGAGATCCCAACGTACCGGTTAAATGCGCAGAATTATTCCAGGGACGATAAGCACGAGGAGATTCCTTTTTCCGGCGGTAGTACTTTCCGTGAGCACCTTAGTGAGCAAATGGGCCTGCGAAAGCTTGAAGAGAAACAGGAGCTGCTCGGGGAATATATTATAGGGAATATAGACGAGGACGGTTACCTGAGGCGGGAACTTGAGGCGATTGCAGATGACCTGGCCTTTACTTTTGGGATGGAAACTTCCTATGAGGAGCTGCATGCGGTATTGATGATCATCCAGGATTTTGATCCTGCAGGGGTCGGGGCGAGGAGCCTCCAGGAATGCCTGATGCTTCAGCTCTCCAGGGCGGGACTGGAAGATCCTGAGGATGAGATCGCCTTTAAGATCCTGAAGTACCATTTTAATGAGTTCACGAACAAGCACTATGATAAGATCATCAACAGGTTGTCGATCACGGAGCAACAGTTGAAGGAGGCGCTGGATGTCATTATTCATCTCAACCCGAAACCCGGGGGTGCATTTGGGGATGTACAGAGCAAATCCTTTCACCAGATCGTACCGGATTTTATCCTTGAGCTGAACAATGGCGAGCTGGAATTATTCCTGAATGCTTCCAATGTTCCGGAGCTTCGACTCAGCAGAACCTACACCGAAATGCTGGAATCGTATAATGCCAACAAGAAAAAAGCATCACGGGATGACAAGGACGCCGTTACCTTTGTCAAGCAAAAACTGGATTCGGCCAAGTGGTTTATTGACGCCATACGGCAACGGCAAAACACCCTGATGCTTACCATGGAGGCCATTCTTCAATACCAGGCAAAGTATTTTGAGGAGGGGGAGGAAAACTTGTTAAGACCTATGATCCTTAAGGACATCGCGGAAATGACGGGGCTGGATATTTCCACGATATCGAGAGTGGTGAACAGTAAATATATTCAGACACATTTCGGTATTTTTCCGCTGAAATCCTTCTTCTCCGAAGGATTACAAAAAGATAGCGGGGAGGAGGTGTCCACGCGGGAGATCAAAATGATCCTGAATGAATGTATTACCAATGAAGATAAACGCAAGCCCCTTACGGATGATAAGCTGGCTGTGATCCTGAAGGAAAAAGGATACCAGATTGCCAGGAGAACGGTTGCAAAGTACCGCGAGCAATTGAACCTTCCCGTAGCCCGGTTGAGAAAGGAACTTTAATTTTTTGAATATGGAGAAATCCGTGGCAAAGACCATTTCCTACCTTTTTCATCCCCTGGTAATGACTACGCTTGGAATGCTTATTTTATTCAATTCGGGCACTTCATTAGCAGTATTGCAACCTGAAGTCAAGCGTCTTTCGCTCATTGTAACGGCGTTGTTCACCTTTGTTTTCCCTGCCTCAATGATGATTATCCTTTACCTGACCGGCGTGATCCGTAACATTGAATTGCATGATCGGAAGGAGCGGGTCCTGCCCATGGCGCTTACCATCATTCTCTACCTGTTTACCTTTTTTGTGATGCGGGGGATTCCGCAATTGACAGGTGGACATATTGTCTTCCTTTTTTGTCCCCCTGTGGCATTGTTCATTGCCCTGGTAGTCAATAACTTTATGAAACCCAGCATTCATATGCTCGGGATAGGTGTATTGACAGGGATCCTGCTGGTATTGGCGCTGATTTATGGCGCGGCCATCCAGTATTTGTTTATCATTACCTTATTGGTTGGCGGATTGGTTGGGGCTGCACGGCTCAAACTTGGCATGCATCGCCCCAGGGAGATCTAT
>CAZOXI010000456.1:0-3589 GCA_964583445.1 uncultured Bacteroidaceae bacterium
CTACCCGGGCATGTGCAGCTACGCGGAAACGCTGGTGAATCATCCGGAGGTCGCTGAGGAGATTGTTCAGGATGTATTTTACAATATCTGGAAGAACCGGGCAGATTTGCATATTTACGCTAGTTGGCAAAGCTACCTGTTCAGAAGCGTATTTAACAATGCCATGATGTATTTGAGGAAAAGCAAGAGGGAACAATCCCTGGATGAGCAGTGGGCGGAAAACCACATTGGATCCGGAGAATTACTCTCAGAAGAAATGGACGCCCGGGAGATGAACGCAGCAATGATATATACGCTGGAGGGGCTCCCGGACCGTACCCAGGAAATATTTCAGCTCAGCAGGTTTGAAGGGATGAAATATAGTGAAATAGCAACTGAGTTGTCCATTTCAATCAAAACGGTAGAGTCTAATATGGGCAAAGCGCTCAAAGCATTGCGGATGTCACTGGAAAAATTCAGAAAAACCGCTTAAAATGAAAAAATCACATACATACTGGAACAATATTGCAGGGGTTCTCTCAGGGGAATTGGACCAGGCACAGGCACGTCTGTTCCTCGAAAAAGTAAGGAACAACCCGCAGATGAAAAATGATTATGAACTGATGAAGAGAACGTGGGATCAATTCAATGCCAATCCTGAAGCCAAATATATGGATACCGGGCAGGCCTGGTCGAAACTGAATAAGCGCATGAATGATGACGGGCTGCTCGAGGAACAACTAACGGTGACCACTACACATAACCTGCAATATTTTCTCCGCATGGCAGCTGTGATACTGGTGATCCTTGCCGTGGGCGTGCCTGCAGTATACTACTCCGCCCAAAAGAACGAACAGCAGGAATTAATGACTTATGAAGCACAGGAGGGCACCCTGACCGTTGACCTTCCGGATGGCAGCCGGGTGTTCCTGAATGAAGGGGCCGGCCTGGAGGTGGATGAAGCATTCGAAAACAAGAGGAATGTCAGGTTGCGGGGTGAAGGTTTCTTTGATGTACTTTCAGATCCCCAACGCCCCTTCCATGTGAACTCAGGAAAAGTAACCGTAACAGTGCTGGGCACCTCATTCAATATCCGTGAAAATAATGATGCGTCCGTGGAAGTGTTCGTTGAAACCGGGAAAGTCAGGGTGGAACTGGATGAACACGAACAAAGCATCACACTGGGACCCGGTCAGCTCGCAAAAGCGGATTCAAAACTCGAGACCTCCACACTTGATGATGAAAATTACCTGTCGTGGAAAACCAAGGAATTCAAATTTGTGGATGAGCCTGTAGACAACATCCTGCATATACTTGAACGTTCTTACCATGTAGAAGTGAGAACCAGGGATATGGCCGTTTCAAACCTGAGACTGACCACCACATACAATAATCAATCCTTCGATGCCATTCTCACGACCATATGCACTGCACTGGACATGAACTACGAAAAAAAGGGGAAAGTTTATATCTTGCATTCAAATTAGCAGCTGATGGAAAAAAATGCAAAGAGAAACCCCACGGCAATACTATTGTTGATGGCGTTTCTTTTTGCTTGTTCAATACATGCTGATTCCCAGGACCTAGGCGAACTAACCGTCACCATTCGCGCATCCGGCAAACCCCTGCATGCCGTTCTGGATGACCTCACCGAACAAAGCGGTTTTAATTTCACCTTTGACTCCAGGCTGATCGACAGCCGGAAGCGGGTAAGCATGACATTGAAAGACATCCCCTTACCCGGTGCCATCGACACATTATTCCAAAATCCTGACCTGGTTTACAAGGTCATCAATACGAACATCGTGATCTTTCCCCGTGCCCGGGGACAAGTAACGGCAACAGACACTGCAACAACATCAACGCCCATACTGGAAGTGCATGGCATCATCAGCGATCTGCGAACCGGCAAGCCTCTGCCCTATGCATCCATCGGAGTAATGGGTACCTATTTTGGAACCATCACGAATGACAATGGCAACTTTCTATTACGCATACCTGACACACTGCAGCAACCTATCCTGGTCTCTTCCTTTATCGGTTACCGGAACCAATATACACCTGTCAGTTTTGACAATAACGAAACCGTGAAGATACAGATGAGTAAAAACATCATTTCCCTGCAGGAAGTGATCATCCGGTACCAGGATCCGGTCGGATTGCTCCAAAGTTCATTGGACAGGATCCATGAAAACTACCTGGATGTTCCTTCAGGCATGCAGGCCTACTACAGGGAAAAAGTGACCAAGGACGATAAATACATGATTTTTTCAGAGGCCGTAGTGGAGATCGCCAAGGCACCTTACCGGAACGCTTTTGCGACAGAACGTTCCAGGCTGCTGAAAGGCCGGAAACTTACCAATATTGCCCTTGAAGATACAGTCGTTTTCAAAATAAGCGCTGGACTAAACACCATGCTGCAGCTGGATATCATCAAACATCCGCCCGATTTCCTCTCCGCAGATTTTGCCATGCTGTATAACCTGCATTTTTCAAATGTGGTTTCCTTTAAGGACAGGCTGGTTTATGTGATCTCATTTGAACAAAAAGAGCATATCGAGGAGACACTTTTCAGGGGCGATCTATTTATCGACAGGAGCAGCCTTGCCGTGATTGCCGCAGATTTTGAGTATGACCCGGTAAGGTTAAGAGGAGAAGAGAATATGTTCGTAGAGAAAAAAAGTCCCAAGGTCAGGATCCTGCCCCTAAGCGCTAAATATCATGTCGAGTACCAGGAAACCGACAGTGCTTTCCATCTTTCCCAGGTACAGGGAGAAGTGAGGTTTAAGGTCAGAAAAAAACGGCAATGGATTGCATCCCGTTACCAGATCAACCTGGAGATGGCAATAACGAATGTAGATCCGGGGAATCCTCCACGCATCAGGCTCTCGGATAAACTGAAGGCCTCAACGATCATTGCTGATGAGGAGTTTGAGTACGATCCGGAATTCTGGGGCAGCTACAATACAATTTCTCCGGAAACAGACCTCAAAGAGGCATTGCGAAGAATCGAAGAAGCAATGCTTGAGATCAATGAATGAGGGTATACAAATTTTAGTTAAACTTGTGCTCATGATAAAAATTTAACCTGTAGCAATGGCGCTAAACTCTCTTGACTGGATCATCATCGCGATATTCTTTGTAGTTCTTATCAGTATCGGATATTTTGCTTCACGTGGTGCAGGTAAAAACACAGCCAGTTTTTTTCTTTCCGGCCGCAATATGCCCTGGTGGCTGCTGGGCGTTTCGATGGTGGCAACCACATTCTCCTGTGATACCCCGAACCTTGTAACCGACATGGTGAGAACCGGCGGTGTTGCTTCCAACTGGCAATGGTGGGCCTTTTTGCTCACCGGTATGCTAACCGTGTTTGTCTATGCCAAATTGTGGAACAGGTCCAGGGTACTGACCGATAATGAATTTTATGAACTGCGGTACAGTGGAAAAATGGCCGAGTTTCTGCGTGGATTCAGGGCGGTGTACCTGGGAATATTTTTCAATGTAATGGTCATTGCCAGCGTATCGCTTGCCTTTATCAAGATCGTGGCCGTTATGCTCGGGGTCAATCCAACCATCGCGCTGATCATCGCAGCAGCCATTATCGTATTCT
>CAZOXI010000457.1:0-3577 GCA_964583445.1 uncultured Bacteroidaceae bacterium
ACCAAGTGAAATGAAAAGGGACAGTGAATTTATGAATCGCTCAATTTAGGTAATAAATAAATTAAAAAATTAATTCCCAATGTATGCGCTGATATTAGGATTTTCCTGAACCTGATATCCCAATGTGCCTTCTTCATTGATATTGCCATTAACAATATAAGGACTGTTTGCTTTTTCCCAGGTTCCTGTGACAATACCACTAACGATGGTCTGGGCTGAACTATTTGCAGTTAGAGTAACAAGCAAACATAGAATGAGCTGCTTGAAATAAAATTTGATAAAGTCATTCATTGTTTAGGAGCATATGTACTGCTATATAAAAATATAGCATTGATGCTTTGAAATTCCGAAAGACTGTTGATTTTATCTACCTATCGTATTTACCAGTAAAGTGCTTGATTTTTAAGTGAAAGAAGTATTATTTGCATGTTATAGAAATAAAGACCAGGAGAAAAAAGCATCAGCTTAAAAATATACTTACCCTTGTGCCGGTTTCATGGTTTTCCAGTGATTTTTTATCAATTATTTGTATCTGAATATGCGTATCATATATTTTATTAATCTGTTGAACATGATCCATGATCATTTTATTTCCCTTTTTTGTGCCTGAGCTCTTACCTAGTTGATTAGATTTATTGATGCCCATACCATTATCATCGATAGTAATTTTTATTCCCTGTTGCGTCTTGTTTACTGTAACGATAATTCTCCCTTTCTCTCTCAGATCAACAAATGCATGCTTTACAGCGTTTTCTGCAAAAATCTGGAATAGCAACCTGGGAACCTGAATTTCGCGAAGGTTAAAGCCTTGATCAATTATAATTTCATAGTTGAAATGTCCTTTAAACCTTTTTTTTTGTAGCTCAAGATAATCCCTGAGAAATTGGATCTCTTCATCGAGGGAGTGGAAAATGGATTGAGAGGTGGTCAGATAAGTACGCAACATCCGTGTGAAACGTTGGAAAATATCGTATGCTTCCTCCTTGTTTTCCTGATAAATGGCATTTCCTACAGAATTAAGAATGTTAAACGTAAAATGAGGGTCCATCTGGTTCATGATATTTCGAATCTGAAGGCTGGCTATCTGCTGTTCCTGATATCTCAAATTCCTGATAACCTTTCGCTGAAAGTAAAGAACAATATTGATTAATAAAAGAGAGATGATAAAGGTAATGATCCAATACAGATATCTCAGCTTATATCCTCGATTCTCCCTATACTCATAGATCACGTGCCCGTTGCCTGTGTTTTGCATGATAGATCCTTTGGAATCCGTTTCAGAATATTTGTAGGTTAAGTATCGATTGATGGATGTTCTGGAATTAAAAGGTATTGGGTCCTTGAATTTGCCGTCAAAATATAATTCAAAATCCTTGGTTACGCTGTTGCCCATTAAATAATCTATCTCCTGGTTCCCGTTGATGTCTTCCTGAATGTATATTCTCTTATTTTCAAGAAATGACAACTTGTCTTCTTCTATTAGAGAAAAGGGTTCCAGGGATATTACAAAGCAATTATTTATGTATATATTGGCGATGAAATGAATTTCTTCATCAGGTTTTATCAGCTGAAAAAAACGTGGAACTGTAAGCTGTTTATCCATTTCCAGGCTGTCCGTCAAATTGCCTTTCAGGTCTGTCTTGTATAATTTATTAATCTGACCTTCCGGGTGATGGTCTGACATACTTAATAAAATATTCTCGCTCATGGTATGGATTTTCGGAGCAATAGATGGATACTTTCCCCTTGAAAGCGGTGGGAAGGCAAAATTAAGATTTCTGTCGAATCTGAATATCCAAGAGGTAGTGTCATGATAGAGGACCGGGTTTTCTGGCCTGATATTTCCGGTAGCAGCAGATGTGGCAAGTAAAAGAAATTGATCTTCTTTATTTACAATCCGGGCGGAGGAAAATTTTGCGCCGGTATTTATTGAATGTATGAACGTATTTTCCAGGAAATCATACCTGTAAATTCTTCGTGGATGTAATGAAAATCCCGCTGAAATATAAAAATAGAATTCCTTCCAGGAATCGTTGTTTACATCGGTAAAAGCTATGGTATCAATTTCATAATCGAAATCTCCATTCCTCCTTCCAATGGTGGATATAAATTGCTTATTCATGGCAATTTCCTGCTTCTGATAATCGAAAACATTAAGAAAAACAGAATCCTCGTGCTGCGTGAATAAAATAAGCTCTTTAACGCCATCACTATTGATATCAACCGGGTAAACCTGGAATTTTCTTTTTGTCTTTGCAATTGTGTATTTAAAATTAAACTGACCCAGCAGTGTAGCCTCATTTTTGTACACATAAAGGCCGGTATGATCAAGCTTTTCGTCTTCATCAAGGAAAAATATTTCTTTTTGTCCATCACAGTCGAAATCTGTGTACCACCCATGCCAGCCTGAATCTGGCAATTTATTTATGGTATAAGAATCTCTATTAAAAGGAAAAATATGAATAATAAGCAGGGTAATAAGTATTGCGGCAGAAATGGATATTAAACCAATATATATTTTAATTCTTTTTTGCTTCTTCAATATTGGTATACTTAAAGTTTAATGTACCCCCCTTTTAAAGCTCTTAAGAAATGATCCGGATATCTTGTACTCGTATTCCAAACCATTGATCTTTGCAGTACATAGTAGATTTTTCTTGTTTACCCTTACCAGGTAATGGCTGTTGAGAAATTGTTTTCTGTTAATCCTCAAAAAATTGTCACAGCCAATCCACTTCGAAACGCGTCCCATATTGTAGGATGAGGTATAAATATTTCCATCAGTCGTAAAAATCTTCGTATAGTTACCATCGGCTTCAAGCAAAAAAATGTCCTCAGATTGTAAAAACACAAAACCATCCTTAAAAGGGAGTTTTATTTTATGCGGCTGAATAACCTCCTGATTGTTGAATACTTTTGCATGAATCCTCTCAAGCAGGCTGTTCAATTCAATCCTGTCAACAGGTTTGAGCAGATACGAAAAGACATTTAGCTTAATGGCCTCATTTATGTAGGAATCGTAGGCTGATACATAAACCACATTTAACTGATGGTTGTATTTGCGGATGTTTGATAACAAGGATATTCCATCATATTTTGGCATCTTGATATCCAGGAAAAGAACATCCGGTTGATAATTTTGTAATGTACACTCAACTTGAAGAGGGTCGGTTAGTGTTTCAATATCGGAGAATTTTCCGGAATCTTTTAGCAAACCCCTGAGGATCTCAATTGCATCAGGTTCATCATCAACAATCAGGACTTTTAATAAGAAATCAGTCATAATATGAGCTTTTCCTGGGGTGCTTATACTTATTATTATCTCTACTCTGACAGATGAACAAATTGTTGATAACCCCCGGAAAGTAAAGGTTTTCAGGGATGTCGAAAAACATGATATTCCTACCTTTAGGGTTTGCTCAACACAACTTAAAGATACAAAAGAATATAAAAAACCATGAACCGACGCCGAGCAGATTACATCATCATTACCTGCATCTGCTTGCGGGTTCTCTAATATTTCAACCTAGATCGAGCGATTTGTGCAAAAAAAGATAAAAGATAGCTTGTTTAATCA
>CAZOXI010000458.1:0-3570 GCA_964583445.1 uncultured Bacteroidaceae bacterium
AGGTGCTGACCGACGGGACACATGAGAAATGCGGGAATCCGGTGGAGAAGAAAAACCTGAAACAGTGGATGCTGCGGATCCCGCTATATGCAGAGAGATTACTTTCGGGACTCGAGCCGCTTGACTGGCCCGAAGGTGTGAAGGATATGCAGCGCAACTGGATTGGTAAATCGCATGGTGCAGAGGTGGACTTCCAGCTTGATGGTATGGACGAGCAATTGCGCGTGTTCACGACGCGACCGGATACACTGTTCGGTGCCACCTATATGGTGGTTGCCCCGGAACATCCGCTGATCGGTCAGATCAAGACCGGCGGACAGCAGGAGGCAGTGGATGCCTATATCAAAGCTGCCGGGATGAAATCCGAACTCGACCGCACGGATCTCTCCAAAGAAAAAACCGGGGTATTTACCGGACGATTCGCGATCAATCCAGTATCGGGGGAAAAGATCCCGGTATGGGTGGCCGATTATGTGCTTACCGGCTACGGCACCGGGGCCATTATGGCTGTTCCTGCACACGACACCCGGGATTTCGAGTTTGCGCAGAAATTTGAGCTGCCCGTCCGTTGCATTATGGATCCGGCAGGTGCAGATCCTGACCTGAGAAAAAAAGTGCTGGCAGGGGAGACATGCTGGACCGAGGATGGTACCTATATCAACTCCTCAAACGAAGAGAAGGGAATCTCCATCGACGGGTTGAATAAGAAAAAAGGTATTGCCACGATCAACGCATGGCTGGAAGAACAAGGACTTGGTAAAGCAACCATCAACTATAAGATCCGTGACTGGCTCTTCAGCCGTCAGCGCTACTGGGGAGAACCCTTTCCGGTGATCCACTGGGAAGATGGAGAGATCACTGTGTTGGATGATGACCAGCTTCCGCTGGAACTGCCGGAACTTGAAAAATTTGCACCGGGTGCCAACGGTGAATCGCCCCTCGCCAATGCGGAAGAATGGCTTTATGTGACGGACGAAAATGGTCGCAAGGGGAGAAGGGAGACCAACACCATGCCGCAGTGGGCAGGTTCGTGCTGGTATTACCTCAGGTACATTGACCCAAAGAATGACGATGAACCCTTCTCAAAGGCAAAGGAGAATTACTGGATGCCGGTGGACCTGTATATCGGGGGGGCGGAACATGCCGTACTGCACCTGTTGTACAGCCGTTTCTGGCACAAGGTGTTGTACGACCTGGGGATTGTTTCCACCGATGAGCCCTACATGAAATTATACAACCAGGGGATGATCCTGGCCTTTGCCTATGAAACGGCCTCGGGCGCAAAAGTATCCAGCGACCTGGTGGAGGAACGTGACGGGAAATTCTACCATACGGAAACTGGCGAGGAGCTGAAACAGATCGTCGCCAAGATGTCGAAGTCGCTGAAGAACGTGGTGAATCCTGATGACGTGGTGAACGCGTTCGGTGCGGATGCCTTGCGGTTATATGAAATGTTCCTCGGTCCGCTGGATGCAGTGAAACCCTGGGCTGAGAATGGCGTGAAGGGGGTATATAATTTCCTGGGCAAAGCCTACAGGTTCTTTGCCGATGAGACGCATTATGTTGAAGGTGAGGAGGATGTCGAGGTGATGAAATCCCTGCACGCCACCATTAAAAAAGTGGGTGAGGATATCGAAAACCTGCATTTCAACACCGCGATCTCACAAATGATGATCTTCACCAACCTGGCTGCTAAAACAGGGAAAGTGACCCGTGAGTCAGGCAGGACGTTTGCCCGCGTGCTGGCGCCTTTTGCACCGCACCTGGCCGAAGAGCTATGGTCAATATTGGGTGCAGATGCATCCGTGGTGCTTGCTGACTGGCCCGTTTACGAGCAGAAGTACCTGGTGGAGGACGAGATGGAATACCCGGTGATGATCAACGGGAAATTGCGGTTCAAACTAAAAGTAGCAGTGGATACACCACCTGCCGAACTTGAGCAGATGGCCTTGGCACATGAGACTGCAGTACGGTGGTCAGAAGGGAAAACGCCCAAAAAGATCATCGTTGTACCGAAAAAGATCATTAATATTGTAATGTAGCATGGAAATGTGAAACAAACTTATTCAGGAGGGATTTGACCTGTGTTTAAAGTTCACATCCATCATAAAACATTGTAACAGTGAAAAAAGTCTTGATCATAGGAAGTTCGATCGCACTTGTAGTGGCAGCACTGGTAGTGGTATTCTTCAAAAGTGATCCGGTTACCATGACTGCAGCTGCAGCTGTGGATGAAGCGCAGCCGGAACCCATCGAGCAGCAGGTAGAATTTTATTACGGAATTCCGGTGGATTCATTTGAAGTCGTGGAAGGCAGGGTAGGACGGAACCAGATGCTGGGGAATATCCTGAATGATCATGGGGTTTCCAACCGGAGCATTTATGAGATCTCCCTGATTCCCCGGGAGCTCTTCGATGTAAGAAAGATCAAGGCAGGTAACAGGTATGCCCTGTTTATTGACACTGCCGGTGTGAGGTACTTTGTGTATGAAAAGGACGATATTAATTATGCCGTCGTGCATCTTGAAGACAGCATCCATGTTGAACTGCGGGCCAAACCGGTGAGAAAGGTCACGGATGCCCTTTACGGTGAGATTACCACCAGTTTGTGGGAAGCCTTCCAGGAACAGGAAAAGAATCCTTTGCTGGCCAATGAGCTGAGTGATATTTACGCCTGGTCCATCGATTTCTTCGGACTGCAGCGGGGGGATCAGTTCAAAGTGATCTATGATGAATCCTTTGTTGATTCCGTTTCGGTAGGGATCACGAAGATCCATTCTGCATGGTTCAGGCATGCCGGGCATGAATTCTGGGCCATCCCTTTTGAGCAGGACAGCGTAGTAAGTTTCTTCGATGAAGAAGGCAACAGCCTGCGAAAAACCTTTTTGAAAGCTCCCCTGAAATTCAACAGGGTCAGTTCCGGTTTTTCACACTCCAGGCTCCATCCCATTTTAAAGATCAGGCGTCCCCATCACGGTGTGGACTATGCCGCACCGCGCGGCACGCCAGTGCATGCCATTGGTGACGGACAGGTGATTGCAGCCGCTTATGAGCGTGGCGGAGGGAATTATATCAAGATCAAGCACAATGGCGTGTACCGGACCACCTACATGCACCTGCAGGGATTCGCCAGGGGGATCCGAAGAGGCGTATATGTGAAACAGGGGGATGTGATCGGGTATGTGGGCAGCACAGGACTTTCCACAGGTCCCCACCTCGATTTCAGGTTCTATAAGAACGGCTACCCGGTGGATCCATTGAAAGTGGAAGCCCCGCCGGTGGAGCCTGTGCATGAAGCCCTCCTGACAGATTATTCGCTCGTAAAAAACAGTGTCATGCAGGAACTGAGAATTGTGGGATCAGAACGCATGATGGCAGCATCTGATTGAAGTATATACGGGTGTTTTAGCTCCTGCCAAGATAAATAGATCACGAAGGCATTGCTGACAACTCAGCGAGCTTTTCAGCTTCCAGGAATTTTAGTTTACCTGACGGTCTCTAATCACCTCCCGGATCACCCTGGGATAATGTTCATATTCCAGTGCATGCACCTTCTCCGCAAGTGAGTCGG
>CAZOXI010000459.1:0-3559 GCA_964583445.1 uncultured Bacteroidaceae bacterium
ACCCACCGGGATCCTCATTGATAACGCCATCGGGCTGGTGGAAAAGGTCATTCCAACTCCCGGAAGCGAAGCGCTGATCAGCGGGATGCTAAAGGCTCAGGAGAATTGTTTTGCAGTAGGACTTACTTCTGTTTCCGATGCCGGCTTATCCACACGCGATGTGCAACTCATCGACTCCCTGCAGAAAGAAGGCTCCCTGAAAATGCGGATCAACGCCTGGCTTGAACCTTCAGAAAGTAATTTTGAGAACTATATTGAAAAGGGTGTGCAGCAGAACGACCACCTCACCATCAGCACCCTGAAGCTATACGCCGACGGTGCACTGGGATCAAGGGGCGCACGCATGCTGGAAGATTATGCCGATGATCCCGGGAACAGGGGACTGTTCGTTACCCCACCTGCGCAACTGAAAGAATACTGCAAACGCGCACTGGAAAACGATTACCAGGTAGCGATCCACTGTATCGGGGACGAGGCCAACCGGAAGGCACTTGAAATCTATTCGGAACTGCTTGAAAAAGGAAATGACCTTCGTTGGCGAATTGAGCATGCACAGATCATCCATCCCGCTGATATCGAAATGTTCGGAACCTACAACATCGTCCCTTCGGTACAACCCACACATGCCACATCTGACATGTACTGGGCAGAAGAGCGCCTGGGAGCAGCGCACATGGAAGGTGCATATGCTTACAAAACCCTGTTGGATCACCTGGGCTGGATTCCCAATGGAAGTGATTTTCCCGTGGAATCCATCAACCCCCTTTACGGTTTCTATGCGGCAGTTGCCCGGAAAGATCACAGCGGCTACCCGGAAGGCGGTTTTCTCAACAACGAGGCATTATCGCGTGAAGAGGCCCTGCGGGCCATGACTACCTGGGCTGCCAGGGCGGCATTTGAAGAGACCTTCAAGGGAAGCATCGAACCAGGAAAAATCGCGGATTTTGTTGTCACGGAAAAGGACATCATGACCATGGATGAAGCAGATATTCCCGGAACGAAGGTGCTCATGACCTGGTCAGGAGGAGAAATCGTATATGAAAAAAAATGACCAGGTAATTACCTGAAAATATATGTAATTCCTCCACCGAGAATGTCCCAGGCACGTTCCGTAACTGGAAGGTCGTATTCCAGATAGACAAAATAGCGGTCATCGAAGTTGATGCCAAAATTGAGTGGGATCCAGGCCCGCAATTCCACTTCGCTGACATCGATATCCATATCCAGACCAAAAGTGAGGTTGGCCCAGTACTGCGGGGTATGTGTATAACTAACGGTCAGATCCACCCCGTACTCCTTCCACTTATGCAGTCCCCCGGCCAGGGAATAGTAGCTTTTCCGTGTCTCCCTGAACAAATATTGCACATCTGCAGAGAAAAAATCAGGACCGTTATAATAGCCATACTTGAGATTCATGTCCAGGTCATACCTGATCCCGTAACCTGCCATGACCAGGTAGGACATTCCTTCGAGTTCGTAATGAAATACATTGTCGACATTGTAAACCGGGGCAAAAGTGAAACCGAAAGATCTTACAGGCAGCGTTTTTCCAAAATTTATTACCTGTGGATCAGCTTCACTGAGGAAGGAGAAAATCAGGACGATGGCCAGGAAAACTCTTTTCATTCCTTCAGGGTTAATGAAACAAAAATACACGTTTCATCTGAATGACGATGGAACCGGACAAATATTTATCAAGGGTCAATTGAGACTGATCATCTCTCCCTGGTAGAATTCCAGTATTTCCAGGTAGAAAACGAACAGGTACTTTGCATTGATCATCTCTGCCCTCGAAGCAAAAAGGCGGTTTCGTGCCTCCTCCAGTTCAAGTGCTGTTGCCATCCCCACTTTGAATTTTTCCTCCGCATACCTGTAAGCCTCTTCACTGTTTGCTTGTGTCTCCCTGGCAGCTTCATAGTTATCAAGTGCTCCAAGCACTTCCGAATGGTAACGTTGTATGTCTTTGAACAACTGCTGTCTTACCTCCTCCAGCTGGTACCGTGCATCTTCCAGGCTGATTTTTGCCTTGCTGATATTGGTGCGGTTCTGCCATTTGTTAAATACCGGGATATTTAATCCGACACTAACCTGTTTATATTGATTATCAAGTACTTGCTGAGGAACCGGGTAGTCGAGCACCGGGTTCAAAGGATCAACTTCCCGGGGATTGATCAGCTTATCGCTGTAATTGGAATAATACAATGCACGCACAAACAGCTCCGGCGAAAGTGCTCCGCGGGCCACTGCCAGACCCTTCGACTGGTAGGTGATCCGGTGCCTGGCTGCCTCCACCTGAGGCAACACCTTAAGTGCTTGACCAAAAACTGATTCCAGTTCCGGGACCTGCAACAGGGAGGGATCCTCAAGATCAGGCCGGATTACCCGGAATGAAAGAGGATCCGGATGATTCAGCAGTTGCGCCAGTTCCAGCCTCACATAAGCAAGGTTGTTCTTCGCCAGGGTCATATTATATTTCTCTGTAGTAGCGGTGGCTTTCACCTCCAGCAGCTCTCCGGCAGAAGCATTGCCCACCTCTACAAGTTTTTCCATCCGCTCCACCTGTAGCTCAGCGACCTTTACCTTCTCCTGGGCAATTTCAAACAGCTCCCTTTTCAGCAGTACCTCCAGGTACCCTGTCATGATATTGAGTAACAAATCATTTTCAGAGGCTTCCATCTGTGCTATGGCCACATCGTGATCCGCCGCTGCCATACGGACAGAATTCAGTCCCTGCAGTCCTTTGAAAAGTGTCACGTTACTCACCAGTCCAAGATCGCCCTGGCTCACATCTGTATTCACCCATTCATAGGTACCCCTGTCGAGCACCCGCCCGGCACCAAGGTCATGATTGATCTGACCATTGAGATTGGGCAACGCATTCAGCTTACTCTGGACAAGGTCCTTGTTCTTGAGGGCGGTATTCAGTTCCTGGCGCTTCAGTTCAATGTTGTTTTCAAGTGCATATGCAATGCATTCATCAATGGTCCATATTTCCTGTTCCTGCGCCTTTAGTCCGACCGTCAGAATAGGTATGAAAACTGCTATAAACAAAATTCGTCTCATAACATCCGGTTGATTAGTTGTTTTTCAGGATCAATTTATCATGGTCAGCAAAGTTCTGGTAGCTGGAGGTGATCACTTTTTCTCCTGCCTCCAGGCCGTCAAGCACTTCATAATAGCGTGGATTCTGCCTGCCGATGGAAATCTCGCGCTTCTCAGCATATTCTCCCGAAGCGTCCACAACGAACACCCATTGTCCGCCTGTCTTGTTATAAAAACCACCCTTGGCCAACAGCAACCCTTCCTTGGATTCGCCCAGTTGTAAGCGGATACGGGAGGCCTGACCAATCCTGATCTGGTCCGGTATGCGTTCAGTGAATTCCATATCCACTGCAAACCTGCCATTCTGCACCTCCGGATAGATCTTCACAATCTCAGCAGGATACGATTTATTGGCAAAATCACACTCTCCTTTTAACCCTGCCTGGATCCTGGCAATGTAATGCTCGTCAATCTCGACACGCAACTTGTATGAGTCTAAAATATTCACGGTGCCTAT
>CAZOXI010000460.1:0-3551 GCA_964583445.1 uncultured Bacteroidaceae bacterium
TTACCCAGGAATTCCTTATCCCTGGTAAGATGATAAGCCCGGTGATACATTAACACCATTGCCATGGCATCAATAGGTTGCTGGGCAAATACAGACCGTTCCCCATTCTTTTTATACCATTTTTCATTTCCAATGATGGATAAGTAATTTTCCTTGAGTGTATGCTTTGTCAGGAACTCCATACTATCAATCGCAACCCGGGTGATCCGTTCGTCGTGAAGTATTTCGGCAGCGTGCAGCAGCGCCAGTGGTAAAATCCCATTATCATAAGCAAGCAGGGACTCGAACCATCTCCATTCCGGCGAACTATTTTCTTCATAATGATTGATGAGGTTATTGGCCATGTTTCGCAGCCTTTCAGTCATTGAATCATCCCCGGGATTCGTTTTCAGATAGTGACACACACCGATCATTGTATTTGCTATACTCCTGATAGAGGACAGTTTTTCGAAGTTGGACGACGCAGTAAAAAACATCAGCCGGCCTGTCTGGTAATAGGCATCATTTGGAGCATTTCCCATCAAATACCCTAATGCCCATATTGTTCTTCCGAACGAATCTTCGGAGCCTACCTCATCCAGAAAACTTCTGTTAAAACTCATGAAATTCCGGAACGTGCCATCAGAATTCTGCATATAGTGGATGTAACTCAAATAGATGGGAGACAAATCCAGGGCCCTGGGATCCTTGGTTTGACGGTAAGCCATCGATACCATCAATAAAGCCCTTGCATTGTCATCCAGGCAGTAGCCTTCCTTCAGGTTTGGGATTCCAAATTTTGCATGTTGAATAATGCCTGTATCATCTGTCAAACGGTTAATATGAGTCAGGGAGAATTGCGGCAGGATGAGCAGGTCAAATACCGACGCTTCTTTTTCAGTGGGCATGCTTTTCTCTGCCAGTACCCGGGAAGCCAGTTCAAGATAGTTACTCCCTGATTTTGGCCAGGTAATATTCCTGCCATGGGCAGCAGCTTTTTCCTTCAACTTTTGAAGTTCTTCCGGATGTTTTATGAGGCGGATCAAAAGGGAGGTAAGCTTTTTCGAATCGTTGAAATCAAAAAGCAGTCCTCGGCCCTCAGCAAGTAATTCTTCAGCATGCCAATAAGGAGTTGAAATAACTGCTGAACCAACACCTACGGCGTAGGAAAGTGTTCCACTGGTAATTTGGGACTCGTTGAGATAGGGTGTAATATAGATATCACACGCGTACAGGTATTTAAAAAGATCCTGCTCGTTAATGAATTCATTCAGGAATACCACATGCTGCTCAAGGTACAGACTTTTAACCAGGCGTAATAAATAGATCCGGTATTCCTCGCCGGAATGGCGCAATACATTCGGGTGCGTTTTTCCTAAAACTATATAAATAACCTCGGGGTACTTTTCAATCACTGCCGGCAAGGACTTAATAACGGTTTCAATTCCTTTATTCCGCCCGATAAATCCAAAAGTAAGCAGCACTTTCCTGTGCTCAAGTTTAAACTCCTTTTTTGATTCCTCCTCACTAAAATATATGTCAGGTACCCCATGTTCTATGAGTGTGATCTTTTCCCTGGGAACATTATATATTTCTACCAGGAATTTAATCGCCTTGTTCGTCATCACTACCAGGGTGTGGGCCATTTTGCATAACTCGGAGAGAACTGCCTTTTCATTATAGGAGGGATTTCTTAGAATAGTATGCAGGGTAACAATCAGCGGAATTTCGAGCCTGTGGAGTAGCGGAAGTATATATACACCACTTTGCCCGCCATAAATACCAAATTCATGCTCGAGAATACATAAATTGGCACCACTCAGGTTAATAAATTTGGCTGCATTGATGTAATCTTCCTGGTATTCCTGCCTGATAGTCAGTTTTACCTCAGGCGGGTATTCGTATACAAGTTCGTTATCGTTCATGGCAACTACAAAGCCGGAGTTTTTAATTATTTCTTCCCCGGGCTTGATCAACATCGAGTTGAACAGATTCCTGGTGAAGGTGCCAATCCCGCACTCCCTGGGCGGATATGTGCCAATAAAGGCTAGTTTCATTTCAAATGATTTATATGTAAGACATCGTAATACCCCCTGGAAATATTCTTATCTCCAGGAAAGCAAGAGGCTGATTCCTTCCGTAAGCAAATAACTAAAGCACAATCTTACTTCTGTTATCCTTTTCTTTGCGTTTAGCAGCTTTGTCAGCTCTTTTCTCTTTAAGCGTTCTAACAGCTACCTTTTTGCTGTTTTTTGTCTTGTTTTCTTTTGATTTAGACATGATTTTCAATATTAATTTTGTTTAAAGAATGGCACCCTCATACCCGCTCTTTATAACGGTTGAAATCATTTTAAACCGCTCGTTTGCTTTAATCAAATTTGCGGTATGGGCAGGTAAAATAATGGCTTCGCCCGTATGTAAAATTGTCGTTGAGTCTTCAATAACCACTTCGGCGTTGCCTTCAATGATCTGCAGGAAAGTATCAAAAGGCGATGTCTTCCCGGGCAAGGTCTCACCGCTATCAATAGCCGAAACGCTTATATTCCCGGTTGTTTTTCGGATAATGGTTTTACTGACCGCTGCATTGGGAACATATTCTATGATCTCGATTAAAATGTGTGGTTTCGATTTTTCAATTTCTGACATTTCCATGTAAAGTGATTCTCAGGTAGCAACAAAGGTACCTATGAAGGCATGGAGAGTTATTATACTATTGAGGTTAAATGTTACATCATTCACACATCCTCAAGGGTTCCTCTCCGTTTGTTTCTGAGCTTTTTGAAGTGGGAGGGAGTGAGCCCGGTAATCTTTTTGAACTGGTTGGACAGGTGTGCAATACTGCTATAATGCATCTTATATGCAATTTCAGTTAAATTAAGTTCATCATAAACAATCAGTTCCTTTACTTTTTCGATTTTGTGTGACAGGTAAAATTTTTCAATTGTGGTACCTTTCACTTCGGAGAACAGATTGGACAGGTAAGTATAATCGTGGTTGAGCTTATCACTAAGGAAATCTGAGAGGTTCACCTTGATCTGTTCATCTCTGTAATGAACCAGTTCTATTATGGCACTTTTTATTTTTTCCACCAGGATGCTCTTTTTGTCATCCATGAGTTGAAGTCCGGACTTTCTGAGTGCAATATCCAGCTGTTTAAGCTGTTCGGGCAGTATATTTTCTATGGTATTGGCTTCACCAATTTTTACTTCAACATAATGCAATCCCAGTTTTTCCAACTCGTTTTTCACTACCATCTGGCAGCGAATACACACCATATTTTTAATGTATATTTTCAAAGAAGGCAGCTAATTTTTCGCAAAATACTCAACGATCAAAGGTACTCAATATTTTAGAAATTCTTGAAAATCCGCTGGTTAAGAACCATCCTCTTGAATCAATCGATATATAGTTACCGGACGAAACTGAACCACCTAAAGCCGATTCATATTTTGGATTTACCAGCTGTTTGTTGATTGTAAATGGTGTTTTCATTTAATGAAGTATCTATACAGGTAATGAGATTACATAAACTTTCCTTTTGGTAACTTACCAAAAGGAAAGTTATCATATGG
>CAZOXI010000461.1:0-3542 GCA_964583445.1 uncultured Bacteroidaceae bacterium
AAAGGTCATGGATGATCCTGCCTACACAGTATATTTCGACGCACAGACTACCGGCAGACGTGCAGAGGCAGTGAAGCTGGCTGCATCCAAAGGAAAGCATGTCTACTGCGAAAAACCTACAGCCACGGATTTCCAGACGGCCATGGAACTCTATGAATTTTGCGAGCGCGCCGGTGTCAAACATGGAGTGGTCCAGGATAAATTATGGCTCCCCGGGATCCTGAAATTGAAACGACTGATCCAGAAAGACTTCTTCGGCGAGATCCTTTCAGTGCGTGGAGAATTTGGTTACTGGGTATTTGAAGGGCATACGGTACCCGCACAGCGGCCTTCCTGGAACTACAGGAAAGAGGATGACGGAGGCATCATCATCGACATGCTGTGCCACTGGCGGTATGTTTTGGATCGTGTGTTTGGCGAGGTAAAAGCCGTGTCCTGTCTTGGTGCCACACATATCAACGAGAGGGTGGATGAACAGGGAAATACCTACAAATGCACGGCCGATGATGCAGCCTATGCGACATTTCAACTCGCGAACGGGATCGTGGCGCACTTTAATTCATCCTGGTGCGTGCGGGTGCGGCGTGACGATCTGCTTACGCTGCAGGTAGACGGTACAAAGGGATCGGCTGTGGCAGGACTGAGAAAGTGCTATACCCAGCATTATGGCAACACCCCTAAACCTGTGTGGAACCCGGACATTGATCAGCCCATCGACTTTTTCGGGGGATGGTCTGAAGTGCCGGAACAGGAGCCTTATGACAATGCATTCAAGGCACAGTGGGAACTTTTTTTGAAACATGTTGTGAACGATGATCCGTTCCCTTACGACCTGAAGGAGGGCGCAAAAGGGGTGCAGCTGGCTGAAAAGGGACTGGAAAGCTGGAAGAAAAAAGCATGGGTGGACATCCCTGGGATCTGATCAGGCCGGGATTTTCCGGCCATGCCAGGTGGGCGTTTATTCAGCAAGCTGTCATGGAGATTATTCAACTTTTGAACGTACAATAATGGAGCCAGGCACGCACGATCGAAACTGAAAAGGTGCAGTAGCCCATTATTTTAATTGAAACCAGTAAATGATCGCATACCTTTTAAATAAACATAATATATGAAACAGGTAGCATTGATCACCGGCGGGACCCGGGGAATCGGACTGGGGATCGCGAAAGAACTTGCAAAAGAGGGCATACACCTGGCCATCAGCGGTATGAGAACTGAAGACCAGGTAGAAGAGGTGCTGGAGGAGTTAAGGGCTCCTGGCGTTGAAGTGATCTATTGCCGGGGCGATGTCGGGGAAGCCCTGGACCGGCAGGCAGTCCTTGAAAAAGTAAGAGATACCTATGGTCAGCTGAACTTCCTGGTCAACAACGCTGGCATAGCACCCAGGCAACGGCTGGATCTGCTCGAGGCAACAGAAGAGAGTTTTGAATACGTCTTGAAAACGAACCTCCAGGGACCATACTTCTTGAGTCAGTCCGCAGCCAACTGGCTGATCGATCAAAAACAAGGGGATCCTGAATTCTTCGGTTCCATCATCAACATCAGTTCGATCTCTGCCACGGTTGCCTCTGTGAACCGCGGAGAATATTGTGTGAGCAAAGCCGGGATGGCGATGATGACCAGGCTGTTTGCAGCACGCCTCGGAGAATTTGATCTGCCGGTGTATGAGATCCGGCCGGGCATAATTGAAACAGACATGACCGCCAGGGTAAAGGAGAAATATGACCGGCTTTTCCGTGAAGGATTAAGTCCGCAGGCGCGTTGGGGCCTACCTTCTGATATTGGCAAAATAGTGAAGGCCCTGGTAACCGGACTGCTCCCCTATTCCACCGGCGAGGTGATTATGGCAGACGGGGGCATGACCATTCCCAGGCTGTAAAAATGGTGTTACAAAGCTATAACCATAACGAACCGGCGCTGATGAATTTGCCGAATACCATATATATCAGTGTGAGGTGTGACACTTTCCGGAGCGAAGTTGGACTCCCGGATACGGCGAAGGAGAACAAACAACGTACCTGGAAAAAGCAGAAAACAAAGACAAACCGAATAATAACCAGATCTGAATACAACATGAATAAACAGCGAAACAAATTGTACTGGAAAGTCTGCATTGCCTGCGTCGGAGTGATCGTGGTCCTGGGATATACGCCCCTCATGCTCCCGGAAGGGAAATATCAACCCATGATCCTGGGAATTCCATCTACGCTGGCGATCGGATTCCTGGCTACCGTCCTTCTTGTGGTTTTAACCTATATCGGTGCAAAAGTGCATCCGGGAAGCGATGGAGAGGAGGAAGAAAAATGAAATATATATAACGAATTAAATTATAAGCCATTAAATAAGAAATAAATGAAAATCTGGATCTATATTTTCTTCGGGATCTTCTTCATGTTGCTGGCCCTGGCCTCCTGGAAATCCTACCGCCGAAACCGTTCTGCAGAAGAATTCATGCTGGCAGGCAAAAGCATCGGGTCCATCCTGGGATTCCTGACCTTCTCGGCCGCCCTGTTCAGTGCATTCACCTTCATGGGGATGCCGGATTTTTTCAGGAACCATGGTATCGGCGCATGGACTTTTCTCGCCTTCTCAGATGGCGTGATGGTTTTTTTCATCCTCTGGTTCGGATACCTGCTGAGAAAAAAAGCCAAAGCACATAACTTCCAGGGAGTAGCCGGGTTGATGATCTCCTCTTACAGGACAAGATGGGCCGGCATTGCCATGTTTGCCAGTGCGTTCATTTTTCTCATCCCTTATGTCGCCATACAGATCAGGGGCATATCAATCTTCCTCGAAGCCGCTTTTCCAGGCATGCTGCCTTCCTGGGGATGGGCCCTGTTCATGGTGATTATGATGTTGATCTATGCAGAAATCGGTGGGCTCAAGGCCATTGTTTACAGCGACGCCATCCAGGGACTCGTATTGCTGTTGGTGATCTGGTTGATCGGCGGTACCAGCATCGCAGCGTTCGGGGGTGTTGAAGGCATGTTCTCCGCGGTAGAAAAAGTGAATGCGGAATTGTTGTCCATCCCCGGACCCAACGGCCTGTTTTCGTGGCAGTTTCTATTGGGTTCCATGATTGCCGTGGTGATGATCCCTGTAACCCAACCCCAGCTGACTACCCGCCTGGTCATCGTTAAGAACCTGGCTTCTATGAAAAAGATGGCGTATGCAGTTGGTTTTTTTGCGATCCTCGTGATCACCCCTACCATCTTCATCGGGATGTACGGAGCAGTTAAATATCCGGACGCATCTGCATCAGAATTTTTATCCCAGGCACTTTTGTTTGACCAGGCAGCCCCGGTGGCTGCCCTGGCAATTGTTGGCCTGTTCGCAGCCTGTTTATCCACTACGAATGCCCAGATTTTTGCGCTGGGAAATGAGCTCAGGTCCCTGTTGAAGGGAGATGAAAAGAAAGCAATGCGGATCACGCGAATCTCCCTGTTGTTTTTTGCAGGCGTGGTATTTGTATTTTCAACACTAATGAGCGATCAGCTCGCATTGCTTGCACGCGTGAGTTTTACAGGGACTGCGATGATGGC
>CAZOXI010000462.1:0-3540 GCA_964583445.1 uncultured Bacteroidaceae bacterium
GATGAACCAAGCGGCAGCTCCTCAGATCCCTTCAGGGGCTATGCCCGGGTGAACGGTGATGGCGGGGAAGGTTCGGGCACAATCAGCCTGGCCCAGGACACAACGCTGACCTTCAACCTGCTCTGGACCGGTAACGCAGATGGCTCAGGTACGCTCACCGGCATACTGGCCGGACAGGAAGTGAACGTCACTGCAGGGGCCGGCACCGGAACCTTCACAGCCTTTGGCCTGCTGGCCGGAGGATTATCCGACAGAGACGATAAAACCGGAAACTGCTATTTCGATAACCTTATTTACAGCGAAGTCACCGAGTCCTTCGACACGGAAGCCTCGACCACGGCAAGCGGATGGACAGGGATGGATAACGCAACAAGTCCGAACAATTACGGCTGGGCAGATACCGACGTTGTGCTGGGCCCCGGAACAGAAGGTGCGATAGGTGGAATTATAGCCCGCAGAGATGCTTACAGCTATTTTGCCGATACGGTTATCGGGACACTCGACAGGACGAAAACCCTGGAACTTTCGGGGAATTTCAGGTTGGAGAATGACAATTTTGATGGTACCTTCTACTTCGGCTATTTCGATCACAATAATCTCAATGGCGATCTGGACTTTATCGGTATCAAAGTCGATGAACCAAGCGGCAGCTCCTCAGATCCCTTCAGGGGCTATGTCCGGGTGAACGGTGATGGCGGGGAAGGTTCGGGCACGATCAACCTGGCCCAGGACACAACGCTTACCTTCAACCTGCTCTGGACCGGTAACGCAGATGGCTCAGGTACGCTCACCGGCTCACTGGCAGGAGTGGACGTTAACGTCACTGCAGGGGCCGGCACGGGAACCTTCACAGCCTTTGGCCTGCTGGCCGGAGGATTATCCGACAGGGACGATAAAACCGGAAACTGCTATTTCGATAACCTTACATACGGGCTTACCTACCGAAAGAAACTCGCTGCTACCTACACCGTAAGCTACGACGCAAACGGTGGCGAGGGTACCATCGATGACGACAGCAAGACAGAAGACGAGGACCTGGTACTGTCTGATGGCAGTGGCTTTAGCCTTGACGGGTACACCTTCAGTGGCTGGAACACTGCAGCAGACGGTAGTGGTACAAGCTACGACGGTGGCGGCACATACACTGAGAATGCCGACCTCGCGCTCTTTGCCCAATGGACTGCTGAACTCACCACTTACACCGTAAGCTACGACGCAAATGGTGGCCAGGGCACCATCGATGACGATATCAAGACAGAGGACGAGGACCTGGTCCTGTCTGATGGCAGTGGCTTTAGCCGTGATGGATACGCCTTCAGTGGCTGGAACACTGCAGCAGATGGAAGTGGTACGGGCTATGACGGTGGTGGCACATACTCTGAGAATGCCGACCTCGCGCTCTTTGCCCAATGGACGGACGCAACTTCTGTAACTCAGGGAACTTTGGATCAGATAAGCATCTACCCGAACCCAACCGCCGACAGGGTTTATTTTGAAAACCTTCCTGAAGACAGCAGGATTGTTTTGCTTGACATGGCTGGAAGAAGCCTGCTTGTAAGTCATGCTTCAAAACTAAACAATGGGTTGTCACTGCAGCCTTATGACAACGGGATTTACCTGTTAAGGGTAATTCACAGGCAAGAGTTAGTTAAGATGGTTAAAATATTGAAGCAATAACAATCTTCTGACTTTAAAGGTAAATAATTCATTTTTAAGAAGGCTTGCAGAATTTTCAGACTGCAAGCCTTCTTTATTAATAAAGGTATTGCAATAAGGCTAAAGGGTTCTTAGAACTTTCCTTCACGCTGCGCAATAACAAGAAAATAGTATCACAAAACAAAAAATTGTGGTAGCATCCTATTTATGCAATAGCCCATATTCGTATATAATCTTAATAATTATTTCTTCAAAATCAGACTACTTGATGCTTTAGTATTCAATAAAAAACTATAATTATATTATTGTTTTATGATACTATCTTGTTATCTGATAACCAATGCCCTGAAGATGATCGTAGACCTCTGGGAACGCGAGTACCAGAACCAGAATGCCCTGGACATCGCAGAACGCTGAACCGCCGCGCTTTATGAAAAGTTCGCAGGTTTTGTCGAGAGTCTCCAGGCTGTTAAAATACCTATTGAACGTACACAGAAAAGCTATTCCTCAGCCATGGAGCAGTTCAAGGAATAGCGCGGGCAAACGGATCAGACAGTCAGAAAAACTGGCCGACCCTATCTCAAAAATCCTCCTGCCTTTGTATACGCCTCGTCGAAGGATTCCATATCTGTATAGATCTGCTTGTCGAAAGCATCCCATTTGTTGATATCTTCTGAATGGTCGTACTCATTGAATTTCTCCAGGACCTTATTCCTGATCTCCTTCATCTCAGAGAGGGCTTCTTCATACTGTTCCCTGACCTCTTCATCCGCATTCCTGGATTTCATCTGCTGGATCTTAAAATTAAGTTCTTCAATTTTATTCTCTGCATGTCGTTTTAACACCTTGGCGTCCATTTTTTGCTGTTCCTGTTTAGTATTCATTAATTACCGGTCTTTAAATATCAAGAAAGCATGCAGGTGCACGATGGCACCCGCATGCACTTGTATTGGGATTAATTACTTTATTACAAGTTCATTTTCAACTGCATAAGCTCCACCTTCCCAGGCGTTCTCAGCTGCTTCCCTGTATTCCCTGTAACTGTCGACGGTACCTTTCAGAGTGACGACTCCGTTTTCGACATTAATCTGAACCTGGTCGCGGTCCACGTAAGGACTCCACCAGATTTCACGTGATACCTTTGCCTTTATGCGTCCATCGTCCGGAATTGCATAAGCGTCAACAGGACGGGTGATAAACAGATCATAATATGGATAATTACCATACCAGTAGTATCCATATGGATAACTGATCTCAAGGATATTATTCACTTCATTCACGCCCTCTACATTACTGGCGACCCATTCAGCTTCCGCCTTTTCGAGGTAACTGTCCACACGTCCTGCAAGCGTAGCTACTCCATTTTCTACATACACACCGATGTCCCAGGCTTCTGTGATCGCATTCTCAGAGAGTGCTTCATTGATATTTGCCTGCAGTTCGGAATCCTCAATATCATCTGTCTTCACCTTGATGCGGTTCGTGACACCTTTCACTCCAAAAGTATTCTCTGCAAGCCTTTCCGCAGCTTTTTTGGCCTGAAGGTTATCCACATTACCACGGAGTGTTACCCACGCCATATCTGCATCTACGCTGATATCAAATGAATTCACACGCGGATCATAAATAGCCGCATCTTGTATTGCCTGTTCGATCTCAAAATCTGGGACGCTTTCATCTTTATATTTCCGGAGGTCCTTATCCTCCAGCCACCATTCCACCTTGAGGTCTGAAACATCCACTGAGGTGACGCCAGCAACCCAGCTGGTATGAATGGCGTTGGTTTTTTCAGCTGCACTTGAAACGGAGCCGATCAAATCAACATTGCCATTATCCACAGCAACGCGGATCAATCCGTCATCAATCATTTCATTCCACTTAAGT
>CAZOXI010000463.1:0-3511 GCA_964583445.1 uncultured Bacteroidaceae bacterium
TCAGGAATTTCGCCTTCGATAAAAAAGTCTTCCGGGAGAGCATGCGGATCGGCCTCCCCACCGGCCTTCAACACACCTTTGTCTCATTGGGAATGATGGCACTAATGGGCATCGTGAACACCTTCGGCACAAATGTGACTGCTGCCTATACTGCAGCTGTAAGAATTGACAGTCTGGCAGTGATCCCGGCCATGGTATTCGCCCAGGCACTTGCTACTTATGTGGGGCAGAATATGGGGGCCGGAAAGCTCGAACGGGTGAACAGGGGCCTCTGGACCACATTTTTTATGTCTTCTGCAGTCTCCGTGGTAATGACGGTCATAGTAATTTTGTTCAAATACCCCCTGATGGGATGGTTCACTGAAGACACCACCGTTATAAATATTGGCGGAGACTACCTGACTATTGTCACCTCATTCTATCTCATCTTCACTTCGATGTTCATCTTTGGCAGTGTGATGAGAGGAGCAGGCGACACCCTGATCCCAATGTTCATAACGCTCTTTGCACTCTGGTTCATACGTATCCCGGCAGCATTTGCGCTGAGCCGTGAATTGGGCGAGACAGGAATCTGGTGGTCCATCCCATCAGGCTGGACAGTCGGGCTGGTGCTGACACTGATTTATTACAAAATGGGCAGGTGGAAATCCAAAGTGGTTGTACAAAAAGCTGAACAATAATTAGTTTGTTATGTATTATTATTGTTCAGTCTTACAAAATGCAATATGGAAACAACACAAACCCTCACAGAGATTGCTGAAGATATTTACACAGGGCTCACCGCCCGGCCCAAATACATCCTGTCAAAATATTTTTATGATGACCGCGGAAGCAAGATTTTCCGCGAGATCATGAACATGCCTGAGTACTATCTTACAAATGCTGAAGCGGAGATTTTCAGGATACACACCGCTGATATTTCCATGCAATTCTGTGATACCTGTGCATCCATCGACCTTGTGGAACTGGGTGCAGGAGATGGTGCCAAGACAAGGATCCTCCTGGAGCACATGTACAATAATAACGTTTCGTTCAGGTATATACCGGTAGATATCTCAGAAGAGGCCAACCGTATCCTGACCGCCAGCCTGTATGAGCGCCTAAAAGGAATCCAGATCGAGGAAAAGACAGGGGATTACTTTGATATGATGGGTGAACTCAGCAAGCTGTACACCAACAGGAAAGTGGTCATGTTCCTTGGTTCGAACCTGGGAAATTTAAGTATTCCGGAGAGCCTGGATTTTCTTAAAAAGCTGTCATCCATGATGACCAGCAAGGATAAATTGTTCCTTGGGCTGGATCTCAAAAAAGATCCGGATATCATCAGAAAAGCCTACGATGATGCAGCAGGACATACCCGTGAATTTAACCTGAACCTGCTTGAAAGATTCAACCGGGAGCTGGATACCGACTTCGACACCTCCTGCTTCCGGCATGCACCGGTGTATGATCCCTTTACCGGAACTGCAAAAAGTTACCTTGTAAGTACAAAGGACCAGGAAGTCAGATTTCCTGCCATTGGAAAAGAGATACAATTTCAGAAATGGGAAGCGATTTATACCGAAATGTCCCAGAAATACGACCTGAACCTGATCCGTGAACTTGCTGAAAGCAGTGGTTTTGAAGTAGTAAAAAATTATTATGACAGGCAGGGGTATTTTATCAATACCCTCTGGGCAAAGATTTAAGATGAACAAGCTATCCGGCAGAGCACACTGCTTGCAGAAAATGATCCTTCCCTATTGATTATAGAATCATTGTTAAAAATCCTTAATTCGATCACGGAGTCATCATTTCACTTGAAGATACTCTGAATTATACGTAATTTGTGTGTGAATTTTACGTTTAATTCGCAGATGCGCTCCCTGGTTCCTAATACGCTGCTAAAAATTATTATTCCTTTTCTGCTTTCTGGGTCGGTTTGCCTGGAGGCACAAACGGAAATTAAATTCAGGCGAATCACCATCAATGATGGTCTCTCGCTAAGCTCTGTCTATTCGATTTACCAGGACACCAGGGGTTTTATGTGGTTTGCCACTGAAGATGGCCTGAACAAGTATGACGGGAATGAATTTATCATATACAATCATACTCCTGCCAACAGCAACAGCCTTTCCTACAAGTGGATTGAACAGATACTTGAGGACAGGTATGGCGTGTTGTGGCTCGCTTCACGTCACGGACTCACCAGGCTGGATCCTGCAACCGGAACACTTGACAGGTTTCTTACTGACAATGACGACCACAATGTGATCGTAAATGACACTATTGTCTCTATGGCGCTGGATGGTGAATATATTTGGGTCGGGACCATGAATGGCCTCAATCTCATTCACCTGCAAACAATGGATGTAGCTGAGATCGATCTTGACTGCAGGCCGGGCAGAAAACAGGTCAATACGATACGAATCGACGATCGGGGCCGGGTATGGATCGGGACAGGAGACGGCCTGTATACTGCTTCAAAAAACAGTAAAAAAGCGATATGCGTTACCGCAACAGGTACCGGAAAAGAAGCATCAGAAATATATACTATTTATCCTGAAGAAGACACCCTTTGGATCGGAACAGGCAATCAAGTACAAAAATTTCTACTGACCCGGTTCATTGAAGAATCAATGGAGGACCCTTTGGTAAGATACAATACCAACGCACGCGTGGAAAAGATGCTGCGTGACCGTACCGGGAAAATGTGGTTCCTCACAGGAGATGCCCTGTTAATGCAATCGGGTGATAAAACCAATATCATAATAAAAACACCTGAGACTTCACCAAGCCTGGCCACTATGCCCCGCAAGCCGCTCATGGAAGATCATGATGGAAATCTTTGGTTAGGAACCTTTGGTAATGGTGCATACCAAATACAACCGGAATCGGGCAATATTTTTAATTATACACAAGATGCATCTGATCCCAACAGCTTATCGGACAATACAGTAAATTGTATTTTTGAAGATCGTTCCAACGGTATCTGGCTGGGGACCTTCGGGGCAGGTATCAACATTTATTCACCGCGCCTGAATCTCTTTAAGAATATTACCCATAATGCCTTCGATCCAAATAGTCTCTCCAGTAATTTTATCTGGTCGATTTGTGAAATGCAAGACGGCAAACTTTGGATCGGTACCAATACAAAGGGGATCAATATATATGATCCGGATAAAGAAACTTTTCAATTCCTGGTGCACGATCCGAAAAATCCCGCTTCCCTGCCAGAAGGCTCTGTCAGGGAAATCTACCAGGTAAAAAATGGAACAGTGTGGATCGGAACAGATGGCGGTGGTCTAAGCAGGTATGATCCCGTGAAAAAAAATTTCAAACATTTCCGTCACGATCCGGACGACCCAACCAGCATATCCGATAATTCAGTACGCACGATTTATGAAGACAGTACCGGGATCCTCTGGGTGGGAACCCGCAATGGACTCAATAAATTCAATCCCATCACGAAAAAGTTTAAAACCTAAATTGAGCGATTCATAAATTCACTGTCCCTTTTCATTTCACTTGG
>CAZOXI010000464.1:0-3491 GCA_964583445.1 uncultured Bacteroidaceae bacterium
TGACAGGATCATTGATGTCAAGCTTTTTCTGCTCATAGAGTCGCATGATCAATGTTGCTGTATATGTTTTCGCTATACTTCCCGAATTTATCAGATGGCAAGGTTGCATCTCAACCTTATCCTCTATTCTCGCCATGCCTGCACACCCTACCCACCAGCCATGATCCGGTGTATTAATTGCTACAGACAATCCAGGTAATCCCATTGTAACATATTCATCGAGTATCTCCCGGTAAAGGCTATTGTATGGATTGGCAGCATTGTTTTCGGTTCCACTAAAAGTACATGATTCAACCGGAATATCTATTTCTTCACATGAGTACATTGTGAGCAGACCAAGGAATATAGATGATACTAAAACTTTAATTTTCATAACTATATTTTTTAATTATTTACTACTTTCGGAAACATTGTACCTTACACCTATTCCAATCAAGGAATTGGGTATCACAGGCATGCTCTCGGTATAGGGTGCTATAAGCATATACCTGTATTTGATGTAAAAGGATATCTTCCCTGTCCCGTATCCAACTCGCAGATCAAGAGGCAGTGCAGCGACAATATGAAGCGGATAACCTGGTTCATAAACTCTATTCCCGTCCAAAGTATATGACTGTCTGGACGAGAAAAACAATGAGGTTCCCAGTCCCAGCATCCCTTCGCCGAATAATCCTGAAGAGAGATTATACCGATACCCCAAACTTGAATTGAGGTGAATTCCCTGGCCGGCTATCAAAGTTTTGTAACCCGTAAGCTCTGCTGTCTGAAAGAGTGTCAGATTCCCCTTTTGCCTGTAATCTATACCACCACCTATAGTTAATGCCGGATCAAAATTTCCCCCGAAGGGTTTGTAGAAAGGGTAAAGAGTGATTGATTGATCCGCAAACTCAGCATACAGGAATTTATTCCGTTCCTGTCCAATAGCTGATACAGAAAGTAAGGTGAATAATAAGAACATCAATTTTTTCATAGATTCCATTTAAATGCATTGTGGAGTATTATGTATAGGCATCAACGGAACGCAATTATTCCGCACAAGAGAATAGGTTAGTGCAATTGTTCATCTAAATTATAGCTAAATTCGATCCAAGTCGAACGCTAGCGTCCCAAAATCGAACGCTAGCGTCCCAACAATTAATTTTCTGGTTCAAAACATCATCACAATTTCGATGTTTGTACCGTATGTGAAAAAATGGACGACCCTCGCCCCGCCGGTTTTGATTGACCTAAAGATTGGTTCTATAAGGCTAAAAATTTGCCGGCTTTTTTGCCAGCCAAAAGGAATACCGATGTATTATATAGGAAAAACAACTGTTCATTATTTTCGTAATGGAGTGTTATAGAGTATAATGGAGTCCGGTGGAAAATACCGTATTGTCCCTGGCAGTCAAGAGGTCATCGGTTCGACTCCGGTATGCTCCACAAAAAGCAGAGTGAGTGTGCAGAGCGAGAGCGAGGCACGATCATTCTGCTTTTTTCTTCACTTTCACTCTGTTCCTCACTCTTTTTGTAAATATTATGCTTACATAATATCAAGGGGTTACAGATTTTGAGATTTGTGATCCCTTTCTTTTTGCCAGCTTTTTGCCAGCAGATTGGTAAAAAGGATTGCTGGAAACTAAGACCTTTCTAAGCTTCAAATTCCCGGAGACCTAAAATCAGGAATAACGAGATGATAGAGACATAACCAATAATACATAATTTAATTATTTTTTCGCTGTGTGAATGCCTCAGTTACCATTTTCCTTCGACGCCTTGAAACGGGGATGATGACGTTTTCTGAAAGGACAATAGACCAGTCAGATTTTTTTTGGATAGATTTGACACAGGCTGTATTGACCATGTGGGTTTTGTGCACACGAAGGAAGCCCAGGTCGCATAACAGGTCCTCGAATTCTACAAGCGTTTTTGATATAAGGATCGATTCGTGGTTTCTAAAGTAAAGTCGGGTATAATTGCTTTCGGCCTGTAGCCTGATAATCTCATTTATGACAACAATTTCTGTTTTCCCGTCGTGGTTTATTCCCAATCTTTGAAAAGCCCTGTCATTGGAGAGGTTTTCGATGAGAATTTCCAACTGCAGTACTTTCCGCTCAATCTTAGAGCGGTTTGTGTATGTTGAAACAGCCTTTTTGAGTTCCCGGTAATCAATTGGTTTTAGTAAATAGTCGACCGCAGAAAACTTGATGGCTTTTATTGCATATGAATCATATGCTGTGATGAAAATAACGCCGAAATTCTTGCGATCCAGCCTTTCAAGCAGTTCAAAACTGGTGGTATCTGATAATTTAATATCGAGGAAGAGTAATTCAGGATTGTGTTTTGCAATGAGCTGTATAGCTTCGTTGATGTTAGAGGCTTCTCCTACCAGGTCAATATTTGTGCAATGTATTCTGAGGATGCCGGAAAGGTTCTCCCTTGCAGACAATTCATCATCAACGATTAGTGCGCTTATTTTTGTTGGAGTCATCATTTAATTTTCATCTGGTACAAGGATTTCAACAGTAGTTCCTTCAGGCTTTCCCGCTTTATTCACTTCATCGATTATATTGATTGAGTAACCGTTTAAGTCATTTTTATTCATGATTTCAATTCTGGATTTAACGATACCGAGTCCCCTTTTGTCTTTATCAGTTATCTTATTCTCCTGCGATCCCCTGCCTACTCCATTGTCGGAAATTCTGAACAGGATTGAGTGTTGGTGGGGCTGAACTTCTATGCGAAGTGTTTTTTCACCTTCTTTGGGGTGCAGTCCATGAATGATTGCATTTTCGACTACAGGCTGAAGCAGCAGGGGAGGAATCATTGTGTTGTATTGATCAATAGCCGGATCAATATTGACAATTGCATCGAAATGAAAACGGAGTTTTTCAAGGTCCGTATATATTTTCAGGGTTTCAATTTCCTCGTGAATGGATACCTCTTCCTTATCAGAGAACTGCAGAATCCTTCTAATAATTTTCGCAAACAGAAGCAGGTAATCATTGGCCTCTTTCTGTTTATTTGTCTCGATAAGATTTTGAATGGAGTTGAGGCAATTGAAAAGGAAATGTGGATTGAGTTGTGCTTTAATAGCTTTATGCTCCAGGCTGGTGAGACGGAGTATCAATTCTTTCTTATTTAGTCTTCGACGGAGAATAATTCGTGAGAGAATAAATGTGAGTATGATGCCAATTAGAATTCCTGGTAAAATTTGACCTGCTTTTGTCTCAAAGAAGGGAGTTTTCGGAGGGGGAGGTTGTTTGAGCGCAGCATTGATGGCTCCTTTTATTCTCTGGGCCGTTTCTCCTGACCTGAATATTTTACCCTGTTTGTCAATTACCAGGTATCTGGACGATTGTCGCATCCCGTCTAACAAGAATCGTTCATTGAACCTAAATTGACCGTCTGCATAATACATCTGATGACCCAGAGCGGAATATCTTGAATTATCTGCTTTCCATTCTTCAAAACTTGTTCCGTGACTAATTCTGAGTATGACGACATCTTTG
>CAZOXI010000465.1:0-3490 GCA_964583445.1 uncultured Bacteroidaceae bacterium
GGTGTTCAGGGCGGAGATCGACAAGGATTTTAAGGAACACCAGTACCCGATTGATATGGAGATGGAGCTGAAAGAAGGGGCGCAGGTGATGTTTATTAAGAATGATATCTCTGGAGAACAGCGGTTTTTCAACGGGAAGATTGGTACCGTGACGGTCCTTGGTGAAGACGGGATCGAAGTGGGGTTTCCGGATGGCAGCGATCCGGTGCTGGTGGAAAAGCATACCTGGCTGAACAGGAGGTACAAGCTGGATCCGGAAGACAATGAGATCAAAGAAGAGGTAATGGGGTCCTTTACACAATATCCTCTCAAGCTGGCGTGGGCTGTAACGGTACATAAGAGTCAGGGACTCACTTTCGAAAAAGCGATCATTGATGTGGAGAAGGCGTTTGCACCCGGCCAGATCTATGTGGCGTTGTCCAGGTTGGTATCCCTCGATGGGTTGGTGCTGACCTCACCCGTTCCTGTTTCCGGCTTTGCCCAGGACAGTACAATTTCGGCATTTGCCGCTACAAAACCCTCTGAAACAGCATTTGGTGAGATTTTGGAGAAGGAAACACATCGTTATGTTCGGGACAAAATGCTTCATTATTTTGACTTTTCGGATCTCAGGGAGGCATTTGAGTATCACCTCCGCACATACAATAAGGATGAGAAAAGGTCTGTGAAGCAGCAATATAAAAGCAGAATCGTGGCGATCACGAAGCAGTTTGAACCACAGTATGAGATTGCAGGGAAATTCCGGAAACAGGTGCTCGAGATTACCCACCTTCCTGATGAGGGATACCTGGTATTGTTGCAGGCACGGGTTCAGGCGGCCCTGGAATATTTCGAGCCAAAGATCAGGAAAGTTTCAGGAGCGATATTGTCGTTGATCAAAGACCTGGAAGATGCCGTAGGGGTGAAGCAGTACCTGAAAGAGCTGAATGCGTTGGAGTCCTCATTTTTTTCAAAGATCCAGCGGCTGCGAAAAGCGGCTGCCCTGGTGGAGGCAGTCCGCAAAAACGAAGAATTGACGAGAGAAGATTTTACCAGTGAGGAGGAGTTGAAGGAGCGTGCCGGGTTTTTGCTGGCAGGGAAGAAAGGGATAGGTAAAAAGGGCAAGGGTGCAAAAGCCGGCGCTGCAGGTACCGGGAAGAAAAAGAAGGGAACAGGGAAGAAGCAGGAGAAAGGGGCTTCGGCGCAGATAAGTTACGATATGTTCAGGAGCGGAAAAGGCGTTACGGAGATTGCAAAGAAACGGGACCTGGCGGCAAGCACCATTGAGTCACACCTTGCTTCATTTGTTGAAAAAGGTGCGCTCGATTTATTGGAGCTCATGGACGAAGAAAAGGTCTCAGAGATCAGGCAGGCCCTTCAAAAGCACTACAAAAACTCGATCACCCCGGTCAAGAAAGCCCTGGGAAGGGATTATTCCTTTGGCGAGATCAAAATGGTACTGGCAGCAAAACCGGTTGAATAGTAATTATTTCCCAGACCTTTCGTAACTTGTGCTTATCAACCAATAAAGTACAATTTATCATGAAGACAAAAATTATAGTGTTGCT
The DNA here is from genome assembly GCA_964583445.1 of uncultured Bacteroidaceae bacterium. Classification (GTDB taxonomy): domain Bacteria; phylum Bacteroidota; class Bacteroidia; order Bacteroidales; genus M55B112. The sequence continues at coordinate 1,548 of CAZOXI010000465.1, forward strand.
GCTGGGAGCGGTCATAGTATCCTCCAATGCGCAGGAAAAAGGTTTTGAACGGGTATTAGAGGGATTCAGGTTCACCGAGGGACCCTCCTTTGATGCTGCAGGAAATCTCTATTTCACGGATATCCCGGAATCGAAGATTTATAAGTATACACCGGATGGTGAATTGTCCGTGTATATGGAAAACACGGGAGGAGCCAATGGTCTCTTCTTTGATGCTGACGGCAACCTGGTGGCATGTGCCGGAGGTGCACGCCAGGTTGTGAGGTATGATACTGATGGCAATAAGACGGTTTTGCTCGATGCGTATGAGGGTAAAAAACTGAACAGCCCGAATGATCTCTGGATTGATCCGGATGGTGGTATCTACTTTACCGATCCGCGTTATGGGAATCAGGACAACATGGAGCTGGATGGCATGCATGTCTATTATTTTCATCCCGATAAAGACAAAGTTGTTAAAGTGATTGACAACATGATTCGTCCCAATGGCATCATCGGATCACATGATGGTGAGAAACTTTATGTAGTAGATGCAGAGGAAGATGAACTGTTTGTGTTCACCATAAAGAAGCCTGGAAAACTGGCGGATCAGACCAGGTTGTTGTACGAAGGTGCCGATGGATTATCCATAGATGACCAGGGCAACATATACGTGACTGCCGCGAACTCCATTTTGAAATATGATCCCCGCGGGGGCATGGTGCAGCGTTTTGAGATGGAAGTGATGCCCACCAACGTGGCCTGGCACGATGATGCATTGTGGGTCACCACGCATACGGGGGAGCTCTGGAAAAAGGAATTATAGGGAACGCGCTCTCTTTATAGTGATTCTAAAATAGCTAATTTCAGAAATTCATTCAATGGGTTTTTGACACACGCAGCATTATTTCATAACTTTAATTGTTCAAGCTGCCTTGGATGACCAGTAATGGTTATACGGGCACCATAAACGGATGTTGGCTGAGGACTGAATTGGATTCGCACCGGGAAACGCGGGTGTGTAAACAGGTGAGATCATTCGTTGCTTGAAGACACACAGGCTGAACTAACGATCTGATTTATGAAAAAGCAAAAAAAAGTACTCCTTCCAGTCGTCCTCATCACCCTGCTGGGGTCATTCTCCATTTCCTTTCATGCATTCAAGAAAACGCAATATTCCTACGATGATTTTCAAAAGCCGGGGTATTGTAACCAGTGTCATGACCTGTTCCATCAGCAGTGGGACCAGTCCATGATGTCGGATGCATACAACCATGAATGGGACGAGATTGAGTATTTCAAGCTGGCGGTGGCGCACACGGAAAACGACCCGGATGTTCCTGCTGAAGTGCATGAAGGATGCAATGGCTGTCATACCCCCATGGCTTTTTTGGCCGGTGATATGCCGCCCCCCGACCCAAAAACCAATCCACGTGCCAATGAATCGGTCAGCTGCGATGTGTGTCACAGCATCAAGGGGTTTGAAGGGGATGTTCCCTTCAATCACAATTATATCATCGAACCCGGTGGTCCTAAATTCAGTGTCAGGAAAGGGGAGGTGGCCTCTCCCAATCACGAGATTGACACCACGGCATTTTTGCGTACAGCGGAATTCTGCGGTATATGTCACAATGAGAAAAGTCCACACGATGTGTGGGTGAAATCAACCCACCTGGAGCTGCAGGAGGGACCTTATTATGCAGAGGGAATCGTTTGCCACGATTGTCACATGCCCGATGCACCCGGCAAAACTGCCAAAATGGGTGCCCGTTATGATGATGCGAAGATGCATCTTTTTAATGGTGCACATGATCCCGGTAAGATCAGGGGAACCGTGGAGATCAGGATGACACCCGACAGGCAGGATTATGTACCGGGAGAGCCCATGGTCCTGACGGTAACATTGTACAACCAGAAGACCGGCCATAAGTTCCCGACGGGTTCGGTCGAAGACCGCATCGTCT
>CAZOXI010000466.1:0-3489 GCA_964583445.1 uncultured Bacteroidaceae bacterium
GACTATGTCAGAAGCCGTGATGGAGGCTGCTACAGCTGCCTACGACGAGGTGATTCATATTTAGATCAACCATGCTTCGGGGCACCCAACTGAGGCATGCGATGCGTTGACCCATATACAGGTTAATCATACTCCGGTGCGCCCAGTTTCCCGGCAAACATGATGGCATTGCTGGAGTTCTCAGTGATGGTAAACAGGAACGGACGGTCCAGGCGGATCACAACGGGTCCTGTGGGTCCTACAGAAGTGGTTTCGAAGACAATAGCAGTCACCGCTGCTGCTTCGGTCCCCTCCTCATTGACATCAATATAGGTTTTGTGGATGACTTCCGAGATGAGCAGGTCGATATCAGAGATCCCCGAAAAATCAGCTGCATCCGTAAAGGCGATCCCAAGCCCCATGTCGGCAAGATCATTACCTATTGACCGTTTGTATTCAAACTTGAATTTTGGGATGATCACCTGGACATCATCATGTTCAGCGAAGGCTTCAAGCCAGCTATTCCAGGTTGTACCATCCAGCTGATCAATAAGATCGTTGACACTGTTTCCGGGTGCCGGCAGGAAGAGCCGCATACTGAATTTACCGTTCTTGTATGGTAGCTCCACGGCAGTGAAATCCTCCGTTGAGGCATAATTGAACGTTGCTTCGGTGGTCATCATTTCCACCTCCCCGTATCGGGTCTGGTCTTCGTTATAGAACATCTCCGTTTTCGTTGCATCGGGATCGAATTCAGTTTCCCACAGGCAGTTGAAATAGAGGGCGTTGATCAGTACCATCATCGATTCAGGCGATAGCTCGCTGATGACCTTCCTGATCTTGTCATGGGTGTTGTCTGCCACCCATGTATTGATTGTTTCTATAGCCTCCGGACTGGAGAAGTCAAGTGCTTCCACCTCTGCATTGAAATAGGTCCTGTTCAGCTCAATAAATGCATCATATACGGGGAAGCCATTCCGGTACCAGATAGAATTGGCAATCTCCAGCAGGTTGCCCTTGCTGTTGGTCACAAGGGTATTGATCAGGTCCAGTGTGATCTCATTCACCTCCTCCCTGGTGAGTCCCTCGTACTCCAATACATTTTCAAATGCCTCTCTGGTGGTTCCTTCGGCACCATTATATGCCATTCCCAGTGCGAGGCTCACCGAAGTGGGCGACATCATCAGGTTTGCGGATTGCTCCCGTGTATTGATTACCCTGAATAGTTCAAGACCGAAGCCATTGTTCGTATCGATTACTTTTGCAGTTTTCTTATTGTAATCGAATACCGGGTCGTCTCCTCCGAACCAGTCGCAGCCCAAGCAAAGGATTCCGGCAAGTATGAAGATTCCTGCTTTTTTCATATTTATTAATTATATATTTAACTACATGATATAAAATAATTTAACTATCGTTTTTACTAAAGGTAACTTGTTGCCTCGCAGAAATAAAATTTTCAATGGTGCTCGGCGAGCCCTCATCATCGGACAGTGCGTTGCCGAACAATTTATTGGTTTCACCGAGCTCATCGCCAAGGCGATTTCGGTTCATGTCCTTTTGTCTTTCCACCGCTGAACCTTTTGCTCGGCGAAGCCAAATATCTATGCTCAATGATGAGGGGTTCATGACAATAATTTTTATGGCGTGTAACTATCTTGTTCTTTATATCCTTATGATGCGTATATCAACACGAGGGTTGCGTCGGTATACGCAACCATTCGGGCGTTCGTTGCATCTTGATTTAAAGCTCGTGTAAGTTACAAAAAACAGAGGTTCCTGCCAATGCTCAGCTTTCGGTCAGTGCCGGAAGAGATTCATGGAGGGCACAATTTTTGAAGGGTTACTGTGAATTCGCGTAACTTTACCAACGAGAGGAAACAATTGATTGGCAGTTCAACTGGACATACTGATCGAAGGCTGTAAAAAAGGAGATCCTGTCAGCCAGGAGCAACTATACATGCAGTTCAGTGCTGCAATGTATGGTTTGTGTCTGCAATACGCATCATCAGAGGAAGATGCGCAGGATATCCTTCAGGATGGGTTCATTAAAGTATTCAAAAAGCTTGGTCAGGTAAAGGATCCCAAGGCATTTCCGGGATGGATCAGGAGGGTGATGGTGAACACAGCCCTTGAAAGATACAGGAGCCAGGTAATGATGCAACGGGTGGACGATGCCCCGGGAGCAATCAACGATCAGGTAACTGATGAGGTACTGGAGGCGATCAATGCAGAGGCACTGGCAGGAATGATCCGGGAGCTGACACCGAAATACAGGATGGTATTCAACCTCTATGCGATAGAGGGATATACCCACAGGGAGATTGGTGAGATGCTCGGAATATCGGAAGGTACATCCAAGTCAAATCTCTCCAGGGCCCGGGCCATATTGCAGGAAAGAGTAAAAAAATTATACGGTAAGGTGCATATCAGATGAGCAATGAGCGAAATATAAGGCGGGGAGGACTTTTTGAGAAGATGGGCAGCTTTACGCCTGCTCCTCCTGAATCAGTCTGGAAGGAAATTGCTTCCGGGTTGCGCGGGAAGCGTTCCAACCGGAAGTTGTTTATTTTCCTGGGTGCAGCAGCCGGACTGGCACTGGCCATCAGTGTAGGTGTCGCTGTTTATTTTAACCCGGGACAGCCAGGGATCGCGGAACTTGATGAGGTTGTCTCAGAAGAACCGTCAGCAACGATTACAGAAGATACCTCCGCTGCCGGTAAATCAGACACAACACCTGAACGTCCAGTTACTGGCGGCCGTCTTGAACAGAAGGTGATCGCCGCGATGGATGAGGTAATGCGGGGACAGGAAGCAGGAGGAGAAAAGATAGCAAGGCAATCGGAATCAGTGCAGGCCGGTATGGACCAGGCGGATCCCGTTCATCTTGCCCCAGGACAATATAATGAAGTACAGGATCAAACCACTGAACAAAGCGAGCGTTCAACCGGTCAACAGGATACCGTGACCATTGCAGAGCAGCGGGAACATGCAACGTTTGAAAAAGGACCGCAGGCAGTAAACGAAGACAGCCTGGTCAGATTGCTGCAGGACGAAGGTCCGGAAATTCCAGGTATGGAGAAGAAAAGATCGGGAAAATGGCAGCTTGGCGCCACCCTGTCGCCACTCATTAGTTACCGCGATGCCTCCTCTGCTGTTGAAGCCCAAAACGTAGCTGTAAACAATTCAGAATCAGCCAGGCTGACTTATGCCGGAGGAATACAGGTCAGTTATCTTCCTACCAAACGACTGGCCATTCAGACCGGGGTCTATTATAACAAAATGGGGGTGCATATTGGCGACTACAGCAGTTTTAAAAGCGGCTGGCTCGAGTCGTCAACCGATATGGTAAACACACCCACAAGAACGGAGAATGTGATAAGTATCTCCAATTCTATGGGAACTGTAGTCTCCAGCGATAAGGCCCTGTATGTAAATAATTATGCGGACGGGCAGACCCTCACCGATTATCACACACTGACTCCGGAAGCAATGAGCATTGCAGATGCATAC
>CAZOXI010000467.1:0-3484 GCA_964583445.1 uncultured Bacteroidaceae bacterium
GCCAGGGAAGTTTTCCCGGCACCGATATTTCCCTCTATGACCAGGTAATTGAAATTCACACGAACGATTAAAATTGAGCATAAAATTAAGAAACTTGTAATGACAAACGTGGGCTGGACAGTTTTTTTAGAGAATATTTTTTTGATCAAAAATTCGGTGTAAAATCCATATTGTATAAAAAAAAGCCGCTTCGAAACCTGTTCGAAGCGGCTTAGCTATGTGGATCGGGTATGTTTTTTAATCTCTCCTGTTATCGCGATGATCCCTTCGGTCACGGTTGTCCCTGCGATCGCGGTTGTCACGCCTGTCCCTGTTGTCCCTGCGTTGATTGCCACTGCGCTCCCGCCTTTCGGGTTCGGTGTAGCCTTCAGGTTTTGGGAGCAGTGCCCGTCTTGAGAGCTTGAGTTTTCCTGAGCCAGGCTCGATTCCAATCAGTTTCACCTGCAGCTTGTCACCTTCTTTCAGCACCTCTTCTACTTTTTCTAAACGTCGCCATTCGATTTCAGAGATATGGAGCAGTCCGTCTTTCCCCGGAAGGATCTCTACAAAAGCACCATAGGGTTGAATACTCTTCACCACGCCGTCATATACGGTATCTACTTCGGGCACGGCAATGATTCCTTTGATCCTGGCCATGGCCGCATCAATGGAATCTTTATTGGAAGCAAATACGTCCACCAGTCCTTTGTTTCCTTCTTCTTCGATAGTGATGGTGGTATTGGTTTCTGCCTGTATTTCCTGGATCACTTTTCCTCCTGGACCGATGATGGCACCGATAAATTCCTTATCAATCTCCAGTCGTTCAATACGCGGTGCGTGTGGTTTCAGTTCTGCATTCGGTTCTGCAATTGTCTCTGACATTACATCCAGAATATGCAACCTGCCTTTTTTAGCTTGTTCCAGTGCCTGGGCAAGCACCTCATAGGAAAGTCCTTCGACCTTTATGTCCATCTGTGTAGCTGTGATCCCGTCCCTGGTACCAGTAACTTTAAAGTCCATATCACCGAGGTGGTCCTCGTCACCCAGTATATCTGACAATACAGCAAATCTGTCGCTGTCCTTTTCTGTGATCAGCCCCATGGCAATACCTGAAACGGGCTTACTGATCTGGATACCTGCATCCATCATAGCCAGTGTGCCTGCACAAACGGTGGCCATAGAGGAGGAGCCGTTAGATTCAAGAATATCGGATACGATCCTGAGGGCATATGGAAGATCTGCAGGATCCGGCACCATTTTTTTCAGTGCACGGTGTGCAAGGTTGCCGTGCCCCACTTCCCTGCGGCTGGTACCTCTCATTGGCCTGGCATCTCCGGTGGAGAATGGCGGGAAGTTATAATGCAATACGAATTTCTCTGATCCCTGGTTCAACACCTCATCGATCTGCTTTTCATCGAGCTTGGTACCCAGCGTTACCGTGGTAAGTGACTGGGTTTCACCTCGTGTAAACAGCGCCGATCCGTGGGAGCCGGGCAGGTAATCCACCTCGCACCAGATATCCCTGATCTCGTCGGTTTTTCTGCCATCAAGCCTTACGCCCTTGTCAAGGATGAGGTTACGTACCACTTCTTTCTCCAGGTCGTGGTAGTACTTGTCAATAAGTTTGGTGTTGACCTCTTCTTCGCCTTTTTCTTCCACGAGCTTCTCAACAAATTCTTCTTTCACTTTGGCGAATGCATCGGACCGCGCATGCTTATCATTGTTGGAGGAAGCAGCTACTTTTTCGCATCCGGACTTAAGCTCTTTCCAGATCAGTGCTTTGAGCTCCTCGTCATTCTCTTCGTGACTGTACTCTCGTTTTTCTGTCTTTCCGCATTCCTTTTCCAACTCTTTCTGGACTGTGCACATGGGCTTGATCGCCTCGTGGGCAAGCTTGATGGCCTCCAGCATCTCCTCTTCGGACACCTCGTTCATTTCCCCTTCCACCATGAGGATATTGTCATAAGTAGCGCCGACCATGATGTCGATATCTGCTGCTTTCAGTTCGGAAAAGGTGGGATTTACTTTAAACTCCCCGTTGATCCTTGCAACACGTGCTTCAGCAATCGGACCGTGGAAAGGAATGTCTGATACTGCCAGGGCGGCAGATGCAGCCAAACCTGCTAATGCATCGGGCATGGTCTCGCCATCAGCGGAGACCAGTGATACATTGACAAACGTGTCAGCATGGAAATCTTCCGGGAATAATGGTCTGAGTGCCCTGTCGATAAGGCGAGATACCAGGATCTCGTGATCACCCGGGCGCGCTTCCCGCTTCAGGAAACCTCCCGGGAAACGACCGTGTGATGCATATTTCTCCCTGTACTCAACTGAAAGGGGCATGAAATCTACATCTTCTTTAGCTTCTTTGGCAGCAACGACTGTTGCCAGCAGCATGGTTGAGCCCATGCTGACAACAACCGATCCGTCGGCCTGTTTGGCCAGTTTGCCGGTTTCTATTTTTATCTCTCTTCCATCTCCCAAGTCGATGGATCTGATTATTGGTGTTGGTTTTGACATATCTTAATTCTTCTAAAAAAATACACATATAAAAAGAAAGGCAATTTCAAATTGCCTTTCCATAACGATAATAAATATCTTTTACTTCCTGATCTTAAGGTCCTTGATGACTTCCCTGTAGCGTTCGATGTTTTTTGCTTTCAGGTAATCGAGGAGGCTTCTGCGTTTCCCAACAAGGCGGAGTAGTGCGCGTTGGGTGCTGTGATCCTTTTTGTTGATCTTCAGGTGTTCTGTGAGGTGGTTGATCCTGTAGGTGAACAACGCAATCTGACCTTCTGTAGAACCGGTGTTGGTTTCTGATTTTCCGTACTTCTTGAAAATCTCCTGTTTCTTTTCAGCCGTTAAATACATTCTTTTCTTTTCCTTTATCTGTTTCTAATTTCCTATTGGTGCCTGTTTCTGATTTTAGAGTCGCAAAGGTATTGATTTTTTTCAATTTTACAATATTCAATTTAAAATTATTATCTCTGATTTCCAGCAGTTTCACACATACTTCAGACACACTGTCTCATCCCCTGTATTGATAAGTCTTTAACCGGCCTCTGTAGAGATCACTTTTTTCAAGCCTTGAATCTGCCGGCGTGTCCCAAGCACGAAAAGCCTGTCAGCGCTTTGTAGCTCTGTTTCGGGCAGGGGATTGATAAGATACGACTTATCTGCGCGTTTCATTCCGATAATATTGGCCCCGGATTCATTCCGCACGTCAAGTTCACGGATGGATTTACCGGCATAACAGGAGGCAATGTTTTCGCATGATATTTCTTCAAGCACTACATTTTCAGCACTTTGCAATAGCATGAAGTCGACAAATTCAACGATATCCGGTTGTGCAACCAGTTTGGCCATTCGCTGACCACCGATCTTGTCCGGCATGATCACATTGCTTGCGCCTGCACGCTTCAGCTTCACATCAGCATGATCCATCGAAGCACGGCTGATGATGGTTAGTTCAGGATTTGCCTCTTTTGCGGTGAGTACCACAAAG
>CAZOXI010000468.1:0-3484 GCA_964583445.1 uncultured Bacteroidaceae bacterium
AGGGCGCTCAGCGCTGTTTCAAGGTTGACCTGGTCCAGGTGCACCGATATGAGTGCCCTGTCATCGATCAACCTGCTGCCATATGAAAAAGTCAACCCGGTTGCATCCTCAATTCCATCCAGAACGGTGCGTACCGGAACATTTTCGTAATGAACGGTGATGGGCTGATCCTGGGCTGGCAACCGGAAGATGGCTGCGAAAGTCATCAGCAGAACAAAAACAATATGTGGTCGCCTGGCAATCATGCAGCATACAGTGTTTAATTGCATCCTTCCCCGGAAAGAACAACCGCACCTCCCCTGCGCTCCATCTGAAGGTCCAGCGTACTGGCGATCACATTAAGCACAGCGCCCAGTTCCTGGTTTTGAAAAGACACAGTGATGGGGCAGGTGGCAAGCGAGTCATTTGCAAGTCGCACCTGGGTTTGGTACACATGACTGATCACTTTCACCACCTCGCCAAGTGGCGTCTCTGAAAACACCATCTCCCTGGTTTTCCAGGCCGTTGCATTGGGATCAGCACTGCTGAGGATCTCCAGTTTTTTCGCTGCTTTGTCATAGATACCGGCATTCCCGGGGTTCAGAATGATCTGTTGCGCCATCCGGTTTTTTGCCGCCATGGAGACCAGGCCGGTGGCCACAGTAACCTCAACGATCTCATTGCGTTCATAAGCATTTACATTGAAGCTGGTTCCAAGCACCTGGACCACAGCTGATCCTGCATCAATTGTGAATGAGCGGTCAGGATCCTTTGCAATTTCAAAAAAAGCTTCACCCCTGAGGATCACGTTGCGCTCATCGGGGTCATCCATATTATACTTCAGTGTCGAACCTGCATTGAGGGTGATCACACTTCCGTCGCTTAGCTCAATCACTTCGGTGCCCTGCTGTACGGCTAATTGCTCATAGGAAATGTTGTCCCTGATCAGGAACCAACCTGCCAGTCCCGCCAATCCTGCCATCAAAACGGCTGCAATGCGCCAGGAAAAAACACGACGGTTGAGTGTTCTGACAGGAGGAACCCCGGTGTATTGGCTCTGTTTCCCTTTCAGGTCTATGTTTCCTGACCGCTGACCCTCACCGTGTTCCAGGTCAATTTTCCCTGAAAACTGCTCCCATTCTGCGTCCAGGTCATACTTCTGCCGGGCCGCCAGCCGGTCCACCCCGTCCCAGATTGATGTATATTCGCCAAAAATGCGCTGCTTTTCCTCATCACCCGCCATCTCCTGTTCGAAACGACTGCGTTCTTCGCTGCCCAACTCACCGGAAAGGTACTTTACGGCCCGTTCCCTGAATTCGCTATGTGATGCTTCATTTTTCATGATCTTCACTCATAACACACGCGGGATTGTTTTTACCCCTATCGCAATTTAATTTATTCCATTCCACAAAATCCAGACGATCAGTGACAGGTAGTGCGCAAGTTTTTCTCGTAAAATTCTCAATGCCTTCGACATCTGGTTTTCCACAGTTTTAACGGAAATTCCAAGTTTTTCAGCGATCTCACCATATTTTAATCCGTCAAACCGGTTGAGTTCAAAAATCTCTCTGCATTTTTCCGGCAGACCGGCAATCACCGCGTTGATATGTTCCTCCAGCTCCATCGACTCCATCTGCGCATGCACATTCTCCTCAGAGGAGATCTCAGGCATGTCCTCATCTGAAAATTTTCTGCGGTCACGCAGTACGTTCAGACTGCGGTTATGTACTGCGGTGAACAGGTACGATTTCATCGATTGGGAGGTGTCCAGGGATGCCCGTTTATCCCACAGGTTGATAAAGACATTGTGCACTACCTCGCAGGCATCGTCCTCATCGGGCAGGTATTTTAATGAAAATGCCATTAAAGCCGGGAAGAATTTCCTGAACAACGCTTCAAAAGACGTTTTGTCCATGTTTCCTGTCATATGGATCTCCTTCCCGCGTGTCATGGGAGTAAATATAGAAAAAATTGAACGATTTGCTTAAATTTAAATATATATATTTTAATACATATATTACTATATATATTTATAATTATTTTAATATATATATTTCTGGAACTGGCAAACACAATAACGTAATACAATACCAGGAGAAAGCAGCATCACGGATCGAATGAAGTGAAAGTAAATAAATAAAATCAAGAATGTACAGCATCACCAAAACAGAAGTTGACGCAGAGGCAGGTACAACATAAAAAATAGCCATCAAATTCACTATATTTGTCATCGCACGAAACATTTATCATCGCACAGAGCAATTGCCGCTGCATGAAGCACCTTTTTCTGAAAATATATTCGCTGCTCACCTGGACCATCATGGTGATTACCTCGGTGATCATTACACCCGTCTTCCTGCTGGTATGGGTGCTCACCTTTTGGTGGGATAAAAGGCGTCTCGCGGCCCACATGATGGGCACCTTCTGGGCCTGGCATTACCAGTCGCTGATCGTTTTCTGGAAGCTGCGCCTGGAAGGCAGGGAGAAGATCCCGTGGAACCGCCCGGTTGTATTGGTAGCCAACCACCGTTCACTGGTAGATATATTGGCACTGTACAAAGTGCGACGACCCTTCAAATGGGTCAGCAAAGCAGAAAATTTCAAGCTTCCCTTCGTGGGCATGGTGCTCTCCCTGACGAACTGTGTCAGGATCAACAGGGAGAGTCTGCGATCCGGATTACAATTCATCTCCCAGGCCGAAAAAGAGATGAAAAAAGGCTCCTCGGTGATGATCTTCCCGGAAGGCACGCGCTCAAAAACAAAGGAAATGCGCGCATTCAGGGACGGCGCATTTATCCTGGCAAAGAAAATGCATGCAGGCATCATACCCATTGTGCATACAGGGACAGAACATACCTTTCCCAGGGGCAAGGGAGGATGGGTGTTGAAGGGCAAAACCAATATTCATATACGGGTGCTGGAGGAGATACCTGCAACTTTGGTAGCACAGATGGAAACCGAACAATTGAAGGATCACGTGAGAAAAATAATGGAGAGCGGAATTGACGACCTGGAAAGTGAAAAATTTAAGAATTAATTAATATTCGCAAGCTGAGTTTATCGTAATTTCACCGCCTAATTCTCATACCTTTATGAAACCCTTTGGACAAAAGAAGATGGTCAGGAAGATGAAGTTCATCTCAGACCAGTCAGGCATCATGAATCGCTACCTCAGGGAGCAGGAGTACTGGGATCCGCACCTCAGGAACACCCGGGAATTCATCCTTGGATCATTCCAGCACAGCGAACCCAAATCCCTGGCCGTGCTCGGAAGTGGTTGGCTGCTGGACCTTCCGCTGAAGGAACTTTCCAAACAATTCAAAAAGATTCACCTTGTAGATGTGTATCATCCACCGCAAATCGTGAAAAAGGTGGAGAAATATTCAAATGTCACACTGCACGAAACAGACCTTTCCGGGGGAGGAATCAAATTTTGCTGGGACCTCCGCAAGGAAAACAGCGAGCACCTGCGAACATATGTTCTGGATACTTTCTCGCCCTCGAT
>CAZOXI010000469.1:0-3483 GCA_964583445.1 uncultured Bacteroidaceae bacterium
GGATCAACAGCCTTTTATTACTGGAAAAATCCATTAGCTTACTTACTGATAAGGGGTTCAGGATCGGTAATATCGATGCAACGATCTGCCTGCAGCAACCTAAAATACAACCTTACATTGATGACATGCGATATGCGCTATCCATGGCAATGGGGATCGATAAGGACCAGGTTTCGGTGAAGGCAACCACCGAGGAACGTCTCGGTTTCACAGGCAGGAAAGAGGGCGTTTCGGCCTATGCCGTAGCGCTGATCTGGAAGTGAACCGGGATGAAAGGGAGAGTGGGAGAAAGGGAGAGTGGGAGAAAGGGAGAGTGGGAGAGTGGGAGAGTGGGAGAAAGGGAGAGTGGGAGAGTGGGAGAGTGGGAGAAAGGAAATCAACAGGCAGTAAGGGGTAAATCAGGGATCCGGGTATCCAGCAACAATAACGGAACCAGCACAGGAAGTGTGATAAACAGCGTGGAACAACAAAGAAAAAAGACAGTAGTACTGGGCGCGAGTCCGAATCCTGCAAGGTTTTCTTTCAAAGCAGTAAAGAGCCTTTTGCTACATGGGTATGAAGCTGTTGCTGTCGGCTTTCGGCCTGGTGTAATCTACGAGATATTTATTCAACGAGGTACGCCTGCCATAGAGGATGTGCATACGATTGCGCTGTATATTGGCCCGCAACGTCAGGAGGAATTCCATGATTATATTCTTTCCTTGTATCCAAAACGCGTGATCTTTAACCCTGGAACGGTAAACGAATTGTTCATGAAGGAACTGGAGAACAAAGGCATTGAAGTGGTGGAGGGCTGTACACTGGTGATGCTTGATTCGGGTGAATTTTAAATCAAATAATTACTCCACGGACTACAGGTCCGCAAAAATTATCTGCACCATTGAAAACAATATACAATCTCGAAGCACTCAGGGAACTTACCGAAACGGCAACCATCTCGGTGATCTATTTTTCTAATGATGCATGTAATGTTTGCAAAATCCTGAAACCAAAGATCAGCGAGTTGATCAACATGCAGTTCCCGAAAGTGGAATTTGTATACGTAGATATTGAAAAGAGCCCGGTAATTGCCGGTCAGTACAGGGTTTTTACCATTCCTACGATTGATATATATGTGGATGGTAAGGAGCATGCACGTTTCAGCAGGAATGTCACCATGCATGACTTCGTGGCTGCAATCCGAAAGCCCTACGACATTTTACTTGCCGAATAAGTTGTCGATCAATTGCCTTTCTGCCAGGTAAGGAATCGTCACTTCCAGTCCATCGGTACGTTCCATCTCCCTCCTGATTGCGGTCATGGCCTCATTGTTACGTGCCCAGCTCCGACGGGCGATACCATTATTCACATCCCAGTGAAGCATCTGCCTGATCCGGCGATCGGCATCTGCTGTGCCGTCCAGTACCATCCCAAATCCACCATTGATCACTTCTCCCCAACCCACACCGCCACCGTTATGTATAGATACCCAGGTGGCTCCGCGGAATGCATCACCGATTACATTCTGAATCGCCATGTCGGCAGTAAAAGACGATCCATCATAAATATTCGAGGTCTCCCGGTAGGGAGAGTCTGTTCCCGAAACATCGTGATGATCGCGCCCCAGTACGATGGGAGATTTGATCTTCCCTTCCCGGATCGCTTTGTTAAACGCCAGTGCGATACGGATCCTGCCCATACTGTCGGCATAAAGGATACGCGCCTGGGATCCAACCACCAGGTTATTTCTGCCTGCCTCCCTGATCCAATGTATATTGTCATTCATCTGCTGACGGATATCACCGGGGGCTTCCCTGGCAAGATCCTCCAGTACCTGCAGTGCGATCTGATCGGTCAGCTCCAGGTTGTCCGGGTCCGAGGAAGTACATACCCAGCGGAACGGTCCGAAGCCAAAATCAAAGAATTTCGGACCCATAATGGCCTGGATATACGACTGGTACCTGAACCCTCCCTTGCTATTGAAAACCGCTGCCCCTGCCCTTCCTGCTTCAAGCAGGAAAGCGTTCCCGTAGTCCCAGAAGAACATGCCCTGTTCAGCAAGACGATTCACCGCATCCACATGTCTCCTCAATGAAACCTGTACCGCCTCTTTAAATCGTTCCGGGTCCTTGTGCATCATCCGGTTGGAATCCTCAAAACTGAGCCCTACAGGATAGTATCCACCGGCATAGGGATTATGCAGGGAAGTCTGATCTGAGCCAAGGTCCACCCTGACTTCCCTGTCTGCAAATGTTTCCAGGAGGTCAACCACGTTGCCGCTGTAAGCAATAGAAACAGCCTCTCCTGCCTGTCGGGCTTTCTCCACACGAAGGATGATCCTGTCGATACTGTCATATACCTCATCTACCCAGCCCTGGCTGTGCCGCTTTTTGGTTGCAGCAGGATTTACTTCGGCCACCACGCAGATCCCCCCGGCAATGACGGTGGCCTTGGGTTGTGCACCTGACATGCCTCCAAGTCCGGATGTAACAAATAGTTTGCCTTTGAGCCCCTGCTGCTGATCACCCGCAACCATTCTGCCTGCATTTAACACCGTAATGGTCGTGCCATGGACAATCCCTTGCGGACCAATATACATGAAAGATCCGGCGGTCATCTGCCCATACTGCGATACACCAAGGGCATTCATCCTTTCATAATCCTCCGGGGAGGAATAATTTGGAATGACCATCCCATTCGTCACCACCACCCTGGGTGCTTCGGGATGTGAGGGGAAGAGACCCTGCGGATGTCCGGAATTGAGCACCAGCGTCTGGTTGTCGGTCATGGTGGCCAGGTATTTCATGGTGAGCCGGTACTGCGCCCAGTTCTGGAATACCGCACCGTTGCCGCCATATGTGATCAACTCCTCCGGATGCTGTGCCACAGCTGTATCCAGGTTGTTGGAGAGCATCAGCATGATCGCACCGGCCTGTTCCGACCTGAACGGATAGTCGCTTAGTTTGCGGGCATATATTTCATAATCAGGCTTGTACCTGTACATGTAGATCCTTCCGCAGGTTTCAAGCTCTTCTGCAAACTCCGGTGCGAGATCGGCATGAAGGGAAGTCGGAAAATAACGCAAAGCATTTTCCAGGGCCAGGATCTTTTCATCCCTGTTCAGCACCTGCCTGCGAATGGGGGCATGGCTGATCCCTTTACTGCGTTCTTTCTTTTCCGGCAATTCAGAAGGGATGCCCTCAAGCACTGCTTCCCTGAAATTTTGTGGATCCATGATTGATACATTTTGAGAATAAAATTAGTAAAATCCACAGTGCTCAAGGAGTATTCTGCAACATAGGATTCCTCAGCTTATTCCGTGGATTCATCATCCGGCACATTCGGCAGCTCATTCCGGGGGTTGATCATCCGGTTCATTCCTCTGTTCATTTCGTGGTTCATTGCCCGGTTCATTCCACTGCTCATTTCGTGGTTCATTGCCCGGTTCATTCAGCAGCTCATTTCGTGACTCATCGCCCGGTTCATTCATCAGCTCAATGGACG
>CAZOXI010000470.1:0-3480 GCA_964583445.1 uncultured Bacteroidaceae bacterium
CCCTGGAAGAGGAGATCCGGTTCATCCTGGACACCGCCTCTGCATACCTGGAGCAGGAAGTGAAACGCTCCGATGTACTCTCGGTATTTGCAGGTCTGCGACCACTGGCCGCCCCCCGGGGTGACAGTTCAAAAACACAAGAGATCAGCCGGAACCATAAGATCATGGTCTCAAATAGTAAGCTGATCACCATTATCGGCGGGAAGTGGACCACCTACCGGAAGATGGGGGAAGAGATGGTCGATACTGCGATCCGAAGCAGATTGCTGGAACCTTCTTCCAGCATGACAAAGGAATTCGCAATAGTGGAACCTTCAAAGCGGCTGACAAACGAAAAAGGTTTGCCTGTAACCGGTCCGGCTGATGGCACTTTCCATCTGTATGGTGACAATGGGGACGAGATTACTGCGATAGCTGAAAAGGACCCGGAGAAAATGGCTTTTATCCATCCTGACCTTCCCTACCGGTGGGCCGAGGTGGAATGGATCTGCAAAAACGAAATGGTGCTCCACCTGGAGGACCTGCTGGCAAGGCGTCTGCGGGCATTGCTGCTGAATGCGAGGGCCACCTCCGGTATCGCGGAGGAAGTGGCTGAAAGATCTGCTCCCTGGCTGGGATGGACGCCTGAACAGGCAAATGCAGAAGTAGTTGCATTCCGGGAACTTGCCGAAAACTACATGTTGAAGTAGCAACTCCAAGGCCAGCAAAATACAACAACAATAAAAAACCCATGCCCTCAACTCAAAAGCCGATGGGCATGGGTCTTGCGCTAAAAAATCAGCGTATTCTCTACAAGGGATTATACTCCTGTGCCTTCACCTTCGCCATTGTCGTCACCTTCACCGTCGCCTTCGCCATTGTCGTCGCCTTCGCCGTCGCCTTCGCCTTCTCCGGTGCCTTCGTCTTCATCTTCCTCGGGAGTCAGGACTGCATCGACATGTGTGGCATTACCTTCTGTGACTTCAACATTCTCAACTGTTGCACCAATGTATCCTTCTTTGGCAAAATCAACAGTGTACATGCCTGCGTCTACACCCATGACCATATAGGTTCCGGTTGTCTCCGTAAAAGTGGTCGTATATACCGTGTCTGCAGCAAGGATTGTAACTTCGGCCCCGTCGATCACCGCGCTGCTGGTATCGGTAACTATTCCAGTAATCGTACCTGCTGTGGTAAGGTTCGACGCCTTAATAACAGGCTTGAAAATAAACCCTTTGATCCCAGCGGGTGTATTCGGATTTCCCTGAACCACGAATGATTTACTTACGTCGAAGTCCAGCAGCAGATCAGCTGTTAATCCTCCTGCCACTTCAATGGCCGGGTCAATAAATACCTTTATGCCAGTCTGTGCTCCGCTGGGCACTTTCATGTCATACACAGTGCTGTCTTTGAGCATGATACTGGCATCAGCAACATACAGTCTCACCAGATCGTAGTAACCTGTGTCAATTTCCAGTTCTACAAGGTTGGCACTTACTCCATTGGTAAGCTCCAGCAGGTTAAATGTCATCTCTTCATCCGATAAAAGGATAAAAGGATTTCCTTCATCCTCTTCCACCATTTTCCGGACCTCTACCTTGTTGATCGTAACGTTGGCTTCAGCCACCATGTCAGTGGGGAAAGGAGCGTCGATCATCTGAATTTTCAATGTTCCTGTCGATGAACTGGTACGAATTCCTTCTTCGCATCCCATCATCAAACCGGCAAAAAGAAAAGCCAGGATTGTCAGTGTTATAAAACTTTCTTTTTTCATGTCTATTACATTTTTAGGATTAATATTCATATTTTTAAGCTTATTGCAATCAATTTGTTAATCCTCCTCCTCTACTTCTACTTCATCATTTTCATCACACGTTCCGATGGAATTCCGGATCGCATGTTTGAGTTCTGAATTATTGTTTACCTCTACGATCACACTGTCAGAAATCTCCATCAATACAGGATACTCTATTTCAAAAATGAAATCCTTTTTTCCTTTCAGGATCCCGTGAAACGCTTTATCATTTCTTACATGTCTGTATTCCTGTTTTTGAAACAATGTATCATACAGGTCCATCTCAATGGGATAGATGAAATCAATACATTCAATATCATCGTCATATTTGCGATGAATATACCTGTTCTGTATGCGCATCAGTTCTCCCCGGTTGGAAAGTACCATGGTGGAATAATCACTGAATGATACCGTAACAGGGAAGACAATCTGAATGGATTTGCTGTTCTGATGAAGCGCTTGCTGAAGCGAGTCCAACTCCTCAGGTGAATGAATATCTATAATATTGTTTCTCACGCGCACTGAATATGGAAACTCGATATTTATCTCGCTGCATTTATCAATAACGTTGTCGAAGGATCCGTCTTTTAATGTCACCTTCAGGATAAGATCTGCTATGGTGTCACTTTGGGTAAACGCTGATTCCTTGTCGGGTTCAGTGATTACGACAAATTCCTCCTGGCAACCCGATAAGCATCCTGCCACCAACAGGGTCAGTAAGAATCTTATTATTTTATTTTGATGCAACGCCAGCATTCCCATCTGAAAAATGATTTTCGTTAATAAAACAGATGTAAGTTCGAAACTCCTACCTCAATTATTGATTTTTTTCATAACCTTGCAGAAGGATCAAAGAACCAACTGTATAATCAACTATGAATGAATGAAAAAGCAGACATAAAAAATGTATGCAAGGAGGAGGTTTTCAGTAAGTTGTTTTTTTCTTATTCAAAAGAGCTGCATGATTTTCTTTACTATAAATACGGAGCAGACAACAATCCGCAGGATATCGTACAGGTAGCTTTTGAAAAGCTCTGGAAAAATTGTAAGGATATTCTGCCGGGAAAAGCACGGTCATTTTTATTCACTGTGGCGAATAATGAGATGCTCAATGTGATATCGCGCAAAAAAACCGTGCTGAATTACCGGTTGGAAAAACCGGTTGAAAGCACCCAGGAGACACCTGAATTTATTCTTGAGGAGAAACAATACCACGAAAGGTTGCAACAAGCCCTCGAGGAATTATCAGATGACCAGCGGGTCACATTCATGCTGAACCGCGTGGAAGGAAAAAAACACCAGGAAATCGCTGAAATGCTTGGCATATCCCGCAAGGCCGTGGAAAAAAGAATATACACAGCACTTGAAAAATTAAGGAAAAAAGTTGAAATCAGATAAATTTACAGAAAACCAGGTAGGAGTTTACCCTCTTCATCTGTTATTTAATCAGAAAATGCAGTATAATGTCGCGTGAGGAAAACATAAAAAAGTGGTTGGCGGGCGAGCTTTCCGAATCTGAGAGGAAGCAGTTTGAACAGACCAGGGAGTTTAAAGAAATCAACAAACTTCTGACTGCAGCCAACCATTTCAGGGCACCGGAATATGGAGTACAGGGTGAATACAGCAGGTTGTCAGAGAACGTCATGGGCCATGGAAGAAAAGTCTCATTCTACGAACGGATGCGCCCGGTACTAAAGGTCGCTGCG
>CAZOXI010000471.1:0-3476 GCA_964583445.1 uncultured Bacteroidaceae bacterium
CCATGACAGCCCTCAGCTATGCACAGGATTACCAGACAGCGATCGGACTTCGTGGTGGTCTTTCCAACGGTATCACTGCCAAAAAATTCCTGGGTGAAAAAAGTGCTGTGGAAGGAATCCTGTCTACACGCTGGAGTGGTTTCAACATTACAGCTCTTTATGAAATCCATCGCGACAATGCATTTGATGTGGATAGGCTAAACTGGTATTATGGTGTAGGTGGTCACATTGGATTCTGGAATGGAACCTATACTACCTGGGGCGATCCTGGAACAAGTTATACTGTGATCGGTATCGATGGAATTATCGGGATAGAATATAATTTTGAGGAGATCCCGATCAATATCAGTCTGGATTGGAAACCTGCACTTAACCTGGTCGGCAACAGCGAATTCTGGCCAGATGGAGGAGCGGCCTCAGTCAGGTATTATTTTTAAAATTTTTAATTCCCGATACCAAAGGGCGATCTTTGCGGGTCGCCCTTTTTTTGTACCTTGCATACTGTGAAAAGGATAGGGTAAGTGTAAGAACCTTAGCACCCGAAGATGAAAGCAAAACAATTGCTGGCTGCTGTCTGGCTCGCTGCAGGCCTCCTCCACCCTTTACAACCTTGCATCCAGGCCCAGGATCATGATCATACCATGGATCATCACCCGGCCATAATCAGTTTCGGTGCCAGGTACCACAAGAGTTTTATCATCCAGCACTCCAAAAAGCTGAAAGATGAATTCACCAGCTCCAATCCCTGGATATTTGAAGCTGAGATAAACTGGCACCTCCGCAGCCAGGAGGTCTGGGATTATTGTTATTGCTTTCCACGCACCGGACTGGCTATCAGTTATGTAAATTTTGACCTGCCGGAAATCCTGGGAAGTTCATTTGCAATCTATCCCTACATTGAACCATACATCCGTCCGGAACACCGGCTGAATTTTTCTATCCGGTTCGGACTGGGTCCTGCGCTTGTGACAAAGATCTATGATGAAACGCTCAATCCTGACAACTTATTCTTCAGCAGTCACTTCAGCTTCATCGCCCTATTGAATTTTTCGGCCAATTTCAGGTGCACCGATGCGCTTACTCTTCGCCTGTCCGGCAACTATAACCACATTTCCAACGGTGGATATGCAGAACCAAACCTGGGGATGAACTTTCCCTCGCTGAACCTGGGACTGGATTATAGTATGCACAAGCCACTCTTCCCAGTTCACCGGAAGGACCACAGACAAGCATTGTGTCCCGACAAAAACAGGTTTGACCTGCTCCTTGGCGCTGCTGCAAAGCCGGCCTCCTATGATGTTCATGACAATATCTACCCGGTAGTACACATTGGAGTAAAGTACAGCAGGGTGACAGGGAGGATCTTTGCTTTAACAGCTGCTGGGGAATGGCTGCATGACCGGTCATTGATTGAACTGGCCACAGTCCGGCAAATCGTGGACCAGGATGGCAATATCCCGCCACCCAACAGGGCGTCTGTTGCAGCCGGGATCGAATGGCTGTTCGGGAGGTTCATCTTCTCGCAGGAATTCGGTGCCTACCTGTATGCACCGGTAAAGGCCGTCCATCCGGTCTACCAACGCTACGGATTATCGTTCAGGATTACCGATCATATTTTAACCGGAATTAATGTAAAGGCCCATGCCCAGGATGCTGATTTTATGGAGGTCATGGTTGGATTTTCATTGTAATTACTTCAGCCAGTTGGTGAGTTAAGGATATTGGCAAAATTCAGTGTGCTGTGGCTCCGCATATTTCGGGTCCGGCACCAGCAAGAATGTATTAAATGTGCCCTCAAAAATGAGTCCCCTTTTATTTGTGCAACAGCCATTTCACCCGGTCGAGTGACAATGCATAATGAATGAGTATCGCGATCCCGAAGACCAGTCCAGGCAATTTATATCCTAAAAGCAACAAGGCAATTACAGCCAAGCCAAACAGCAGGAGTTCAAGCACCAGCCTGACTGGTCCGGGTGTGTTTGCAACAGTCTTCCCTGAGCGACTCGGATCTCCTCTGACAGCAAAAACGCCCCATGTAATGGCGAAAGCGAGCGGAAGCAGAATTGCTGCCAGCACTCCCAGTCCCCCTTCAAAGAAATGGTACCCAAAGATCCCGACAGAAACCAGGGCGATCATCTCCAGTACAAATCGTAAAGCGAGGTTGAATGGGTTTTTTGACATAAACAATAAAATTAGAGATCAATACTCAACCCGGCATTCACAGTGAGTGGCAGCATGATCCCGTACCTGATGATTCCGTCCAGCTTCCCCAGCATGAATAAATTTATGTTTGGACTGAGTGGAATTTCCGTTCCCAATCCTACCATAAGACCCAGGCTATACCCCACGCCGTAATATTCATCGTAGGTGTCTGTATAATTGGCCGATTCGTAGTAGTATTCATAGTACCAGGGACAGATGTGAATACCCCCGCCTCCCTGCACGAAGAACATCTCTCCGAGTGGTTTTTGCACAAAACCAAGCAGATACACACTGTATTCCTCATCCACATAGTTGGAAATCCCTACCCCCTGGTCATAACGTACTGTATTAATAAACATGGTGGTGGCTCCCACGTCAAGGCCGACCCGCAGCTCATTCATCATAGTACTGATCTGCACACCCGCACCTGCTGACAGGGGATTACGAATGATCTCTGCTCCCGGCATATCTCCCGAAAATTCAAGGTCCTCCAGGGAGGGAGGAAGCAGGTTCACTCCAGCCCTGATATAGGGCCTTAAGTTTAACTCCTCCTGTGCATATAACCCTGCAGAAAGGAGCAATAGCAATATAATTGCATTCAGGATCCGTTTCATGGTGTTGGTTTTGCTCCTCAAGTTAAACCCTTTCAATCTAAAATTCAAGTTTCGTCGTTTGCTACCGCGTATAAATATATTGCATGCGCCGGGAGAAAGCCTGGCAAGATACGACTGCATCGATACAATCCTTAAGGAAGCCTTATCTCCTCTCCCCGAAGCAAAGCCAGCTGTTCATTGCAACTCCTGCAGAAGTTGATTTCCTTCTGGTCCAGGTCCTCAACGTAGGTACTTGATCGCATGATGCATACGGGATGTGTGCAATGGATCAATCCGAAGGTATGCCCCAGTTCATGAATAACGACTTTTGTATACCTGTCCAGCATCAGCTCATAATCTTCCGTTAATCCATACAGCTCATTGCGCAGCCTGAAAAGGGAAGCAATCCCAAAAACACCTTTCAATTGGGCCTGACCGAAAATGTAGGTCAGGATGGGAATATACAGGTCACCCCGGAACAGGCTGATATATTTCAGGTAGCCTTTAGGGGCACGTGCGATCATGGCCTCGAGTAAATCGTCGGCATTGTATTGTCGCCGTGCAGGGTTGTAGAATTTTGACACATCCATGGTACACTCCATCAAATCGACCTTTACATTATAGATATTGCCGATCTTTTCCATGATGTGCCGGGTGGTCCGTTTCTCGAACATCCCGCAG
>CAZOXI010000472.1:0-3471 GCA_964583445.1 uncultured Bacteroidaceae bacterium
GGGTGGTACCGTTTTTTACCGGTGGGTGGTATCAGTTTAGGCCGAGGTTAAAAGATTCAATGATTTGATCACACTGTTTCTATCAGATTCGGCTAGGTCATTAGTTACTGATTCGTATTTATCGTGGTCTGTTTGAACTGTAGGAGTGAGTAGGGTGATTTCCTGAGATACTGACTTTGATGTATCTCTTGTAGTTATTATCATATCGGTATCTGGTGGAACACCTTTTTCCTGTAAATGGGGCTGTACTGGATTCTGGGGGCTGGATTCAGCCAAACTAAAATACAGAACAGATGAAACAGTTATTAGTAGTGATGCAGTAATGAGTATGGACCACAATTTTAATGTTCCTCCTTTCATCTGAAAAGAAGAAGGCCCGGGGTTCTGTATGAATTGTTTTACATCCTCCAGGGTGATGTATTCAGGCATTCGTTTAAACCGTGCAAAGAACAGGTCAAGTTCTTGATATGTATAATCTTTCGTCATTTCTCAGGCTTATAGGTTTAGAAATAGAATGGCTGCTTTTACATGTACTGGTTCTGATAGTTGTTGAAGGAGTTTTTCACGTCCTCTTTTCAATCGTTGTTTAACACCAGACAGGCTTCCACCCTGGATCTCCTGAATATCCTCCAGGGAAAGGTCAGAAATGTGAAACAGGATTAATGCCTCAGAGGTTTTAGCAGGTAATTTTAAAATCTTCTCATAAATGATCTTGAAATCGGTCATTACCTCCGGATCCTGATTGGTGTCCTGAATCCTCATTAATTCATAGACATTTATCTCTCCCCTGAACTTCTTTTTACGTGATCGTTTGCGATTTAGATTTCCAGCGACTGAAAAGATGTAAGATTTAAAAGAAGAGAGATTTTTTAACTTACCAAATCCTGTCATCACGGTTATAATGGTATCCTGAACAAGATCTTCTGCATCGGCGTTATTGCCGGAAATTGCTCTGCAATACCTCGTAAACGCTGTATGAATAGGTTCGTACAATTCCAGGAATTGTTTGTTAGGGGATTCATTCATTGAGCCTGTGCCTTTTTCTGTTAGTTCCCTGAGAAAGAGAGAAAGTTACATAAACTTAGAAATTTTCATTGATCTTAGGAAGAAGGGGATACAAACTATTTCTAAATGGATTTATATTTTTGATGGATATTGAATTTGACGATAAGAACTATCGAACCAACTACCACTATAAGATTATTGAATGGATATTAAAGAATATCAATAACTAGCAGGATAAAAAAGAAGAAACTCCTTTTTCCGTTTCGGCTAACGAGCCTGTTGAAGGGGTCCGCCAACCTTACTTTTTTTCGAACCTTTTGCGAGGGATTTGAATTCGATATATCAGGGTATTTTGTGCAGAATGACAATATAGGTGTTTATAAGCTAAATAAAAAACTAACCTGGGAGGAAAGCTATCAGAACCTGAAACAGTGGATTGAGATGAACCCGGGGAATTGGCCTCAGTTTAAAACTGTTCTTTGCATAAAGGCATCAAATTTCGGAACTGTAAATGCCGTTAATCCAAATGCAGGACTATAAATCATACCTTTTTTTATTAATTCATCCCGAATTGGTGCAGCTTTCTTTACTGGCATCTTCAATATTTTGGCAATCTCACCTGATTTTGCAGCAAGAGAAGGGGAGTTTGCCATGGCAATGACATACTGTTGTTGCCTGACAGTGAGCCGTTCATAACGTACTTTGTAAAAGCCATTATCAAGATCAACCAATGCCTTTTTTGTAGCTTTTTTAATATCGTTAAATGTAATTAAAGGTCCTTCAGCCAGGTCCCAGGCATTTGATCCCCAGACTTGAAGAAAAAATGGGTGACCTTCTGTTTGATTAATGATCTCAGTTATTGCTTCTGCTTCATATGAGACTTTATATTTTTTCACCGGATCAATAATCGCCTTCTTTGCTTGTTTCGGTTCGAGTTTTCCAATCGTTTTAAAATCAAAAAGACGCTCCGCATATGATTTTGCTTCACCTGCCAATTTTGCGATTTGAGGTAAGCCTGCACCAAAAAAAAGGAGGGGGAGTCTTTTTTGGGAAATTTTGTTAAGGCAATAATAAGTGCTTCCAGTTCTTTCTTTTGTAAATACTGAATTTCGTCAATAAGAAGAACTGCAACGGTGCTTCTGTTTTGTGCTGCTGAACCAATAGAAAGAAAAAGCTCTGTTAAATCAGTCTCCATTTTTCCGGTTCTGTACCCCCAGCCGGACTTTTTTCCGAACCATTTTTGAGGGATTTGGATTTGATTTGGAGGGTGGATTTGAACATAGGTAATGTTAAAAAATAAAACGATCCCACTTTCAGTTTTAAAAGTATGAGATTATCCATACTCATATGTATCCTGACCTTATGCTCTTTCTCCTTTACACAAAGTAAGTTTTCAGCTTTTACAGGAGGAAATAAAGATTTTTAAACGACAATTTAAACCTTTCGTTGGTGTTATTCATTCAATGGTCTTTGCAGTTGATTTTAGTGATGAATATTACAACATTCCTGGCCAATACTTTAACAAAACATATCTGTCCCTCTGCACAGAATTGTCCTGTCAGAAAGGAATTAGCAGGTTTAAATCGCTCTTTTCAACTGCTGTGACTCATAACAAAATGGAAATATAAAAACGCAATTAAGGCAGTATACGAAGGTTACAGGGGCGTTATTTTTCCCTGCGAAGTGCTGGTTGTTTATGGATTGCTGATTGGCGGATGATCAATAGCAATTGATACTTAAAGCTATAAAGTGCAGCCAGATCGTTTCATTCTAAATTAAATTTATCAGCATTAGGTGGGTATTTGGGATCATTTTATTGTTTTTCAAAAGGATCGTCTTGATATTTCGTAAAACCGAATATCGTGATTATATCTTTTTTTGCATCCACTTTATATACAATTATATATCCTTTGAAAATCAAATCCCGTATATCTTCACGATCAAAGAAGATTGATTTCCTGTTAGAAAAAGGCATGTCAGGAATTTCCCTGATTCTTTTTAGTATATCTGATTTGAACTTTCTTGCAGCACCTGGTTTATCTTTTGCAATATAATCAACCTGATCATTTAGTTTATCCGCGAATGATTTAAGTATTCTAAGCTTCATTTTTCCGGATGGTGTCATCAAGTCTGTTTTCTAAAGCTTCAATAGATGTGTATTTTGCAGTACCTTCTTCAACGCTTGCCAATTCCTTTTCCAGGTATTGTTGGATGGAAAGAAAGGTTTCGTTTTCTTCGATCACTTCGACTTCGTCCTTGCTGAATTTGCTCAGGAATCTGATCACATTTTTGTATACTTTATCATTTACGCGTAATCGGATCGTTTGCATGGCAACTATTTTTTCATAAAGATACAAATTTGCCTGGATAAGCAGATTTTGAGGTATTGGAGACGACGCTGTTATCTTTTATTTAAAGGTAAATCATCGAACCGTTATCTAACCGGAGTCTTTTAATGGGTATCCA
>CAZOXI010000473.1:0-3450 GCA_964583445.1 uncultured Bacteroidaceae bacterium
ACCGGTTCCTGCCCGACAAGGCCATTGACCTGATCGACGAGGCAGCTGCACACCTGCGGCTTGAAATGAATTCCAGGCCCGAATCCATCGATACCCTGGAGCGCAGGATCCAGCAGCTGGAAATCGAAAAGGAGGCCTTTAAAAGGGAAAAAGACAAATCGCGCGTGGAAAACATTTCAAGGCAGCTGGCCGACCTGAAAGATGAGCACAAACAGCTCATGGCAGTATGGCAGGATGAAAAGGAGATTGTTTCCAATATCCAGAAGATCAAGCAACGGATCGAGGAACTAAAATATGAAGCAGAGAAGGCAGAACGCGAAAGCAACCTGGGAAAAGTGGCAGAGATCCGCTATGGTGAATTACCTGCTGCAGAAAAAGAGCTTGAAGAAACCATCGCCAGGCTGAAAGAATATGAAGAAGACGGGAAACGCCTGGTGCGGGAGGAGATCACCTCGGAAGACATTGCAGAAGTGGTTGCACGCTGGACCGGTATCCCCGTCACGAAAATGATGCAGAACGACCGGGAGAAGTTGCTGCATATTGAGGATGAACTCCGCAAGCGCGTGGTGGGACAGGAGGAAGCCGTGGAAGCAGTTTCTTCGGCCATCCGCCGCAGCCGGACCGGACTCGCGGACGAAAAACGACCGGTGGGATCCTTTCTGTTCCTCGGAACCACGGGCGTGGGAAAGACAGAGCTTGCCAGATCACTTGCTGAATACCTGTTCAATGACGAATCACTGATGACCCGCATCGACATGAGTGAATACCAGGAGCGGCATGCCGTCTCCCGGCTGGTGGGAGCACCCCCGGGATACGTGGGATATGACGAGGGTGGACAGCTGACCGAAGCTGTGCGCAGGAAACCCTATTCGGTGATCCTGCTGGATGAGATCGAAAAGGCACACCCCGATACGTTTAACATCTTGCTGCAGGTGCTGGAAGATGGCCGGCTGACCGATAACAAGGGACGGATTGCCAACTTTAAGAATACGATCATCATCATGACCTCCAACCTGGGTTCCGACATCATTCATGAACAATTCGCGGGTGCTGACGAATCCAATATGGAGGAGGTATACCAGGAGACACGGAACCGTATTTTCGAACTGCTGAAGAAGAGCATGCGGCCGGAATTCCTGAACAGGATCGATGAACTGGTGATGTTCCGTCCACTGGGCATGGAGCACATGGAAGGGATCATTCACATTCAGCTCAATATCCTGGGGAAATTATTGAAAAAGCAGGATATCACGGTTGATCTGACCCGGGAAGCGATCGATCAGATCAAGAAAGAGGGATTTGACATGCAATTCGGAGCACGTCCACTAAAACGGCTGATCCAGAAAAAGCTGGTCGACCAGATCTCCATGGCCATGCTGAAAGGAGAAGTGGAACCGGGTGATCATGTGGAGATCAGTGCAGAGAACGGAAAGCTCAACCTCAGGAGTAAAAAGTTACCGCTCCAAAATAACGGGAATCCTGGTATTTAATCTGCGCAGCGAATAATAACGCAGTAGTTGACGTTTTCTTGCACAGACTAGTTAGGAAAAAGAGGGTCTGAAAGGACTGACGGCAGGTATTAACTGCATCATCATATAGAAGCAGTGATCCCGCCGTCGACAAAGATCAACTGCCCATTCACAAAATCGGAGGCAGACGAGCCAAGGAACAACAGTGTACCCACCAGTTCTTTCGGCACTCCCCACCTGCGGGCCGGGGTCCTTTTTTTCAGCCAGGCGTCAAATTCAGGGTCCTCATATAACGGACGTGTGAGGGGTGTTTTGTAGTACCCGGGTCCAATGGCGTTTACCTGGATATTGTACTGTGCCCATTCCGTGGCCATCCCGCGCGTAAGCATCTTAATACCGCCCTTTGAAGCAGCATATGGTGTAATGGTGGTTCGACCCAGCTCACTTTGCAGGGATCCGATATTAATGATCTTCCCTGAACCGCGTTTGATCATGGCCTTAACAAAAGCTTTTGACACGAGGTAGGCTGACTTGAGGTTGGTGTCGATCACCGCATCCCATTCCTCCTCGGGAAAATCTTCCAGCGGGTGCCTCAGGTTGATGCCCGCATTATTTACAATGATATCCGGTACCCCGGGATCAAGCGCAATCCGGTCCGCCGCCTGCCGTATCTCATCCGGCCGGGTAACATCGAAAACCGAAGTATACGCTGAATATCCCTTTTCCGTAAATTCATTCTTTATTGCTTCAGCCTTTTCGGCATTGCGACCGTTAATAATGACCCTGACACCATTCTTTGCCAGTCCTTCGGCCATGGTATGTCCGAGTCCACTGGTAGAACCGGTAACCAGGGCCGTTTTACCATTCAATTCAAATAACTGGTCTGCCATATTTTTCTATTTATGAAAGATTATTGCGATTCCCCGAGCTGCAGTGCATTGATCTAGAGCAGTTATGAAATTGAATTTTTATTCAATCGCATCGCTCTGCCAAATCTCCTTCGTCTCAATATCCATCATGCTCAGCTTTCCCCCCGACCATCCGGCACCTGTATCCATCATCCATACATTGCATACCTGCAGGGGACGTGTGGTCTGATCTTCCAGCACAGCGCCCTTCAATGCAGACCTGCCTGACGCACTTACATGAATATTAATGGTAGGTGTGTGTCCCACGTAAATCTCATCGAAGCCTCCCAGGCGGGTTCCGGATTCACAATGCTTCAACGCAAAATCCACCAGGCTGCGGTCCCAGAGAAAATCCTCTGGATCCTGCGCATCCATTGGTCGCCTGTGATTAAATCCACCATGCACAAACAACCGATTCCCTTCAACATGATAATATTTTGCCTTGCGTAACAGCTCAAAGTGTTCTGGTGGTACGCCCTCACTGTAGCTAACGATCGTATCGCTGCCACCCTGGGTAAGCCAAACCTCAGAAGCCTTCTCGTACAGGTCATTGACATCAAAACTCTTGTGCCCCGTTTTACCTGTGGCAGATGGATTTTTACCCCTGGTATTCCACATCTGTTCGCCTACGCGTGACATCCACTCCAGGGCCCACTTATCATGATTACCGAGGATCATCACCAGGTCTTTTACCTGCAGCAGCAGCTCTGTACATTCCTTTACCCGCGGCCGGCGGTCCGCCACATCACCCATACAGATCAACCTGTCCTTTTCAGTGTCAAAGGCCGACCGTTCCATCACCTGTAACATGGCCTCATATGCACCATGAATATCTCCTATCACTAATGTCCTTTTCATAATGGATGTCAAGGTAATAATTATGTCTGAAGTGTCAAGGCAACCAACGTGTTATCCCAAATATTTAACGCTTTTTTTAGAAATTGCGATCCCCATGCAGAATTATTTCCCTGGTTCAGCAGCTCTTATCCTTCACCTGCCAAAGAAATCAAAGTATCCCGCAGGTACAATCCTGTTCAGGATCCAGGGTCATTCCGGCTTCGCAGTTTCATGGG
>CAZOXI010000474.1:0-3450 GCA_964583445.1 uncultured Bacteroidaceae bacterium
AATTTTACAGAAGGTTCAATACTAAGAACTTATGGAGTATAATTTGCAAGTTGGGATAATACTATTTTTTTCATATTTGATTGCGATGTTTGAATAGAGTGATCTCAAAAGTGAAATTTCAAAGTTTATTTTCTTTCAGTTTCTGAGTTAAAAGGAAGAAATTATAGTATTTCAATTATTTTGTTTCCAAGTAACTAGATTTCATTTCAGTACTAAATTTGTTTTTGCACTTCTGAGAGCACTCTACAGTTTTATTTTATAGGTTAATTAGATCTGGTTTTACATACCAGCCATTATTATAAAGAAATTTCTCTGCTCCACTAGGTATCTGTAAAAATCTGCAATTAGCCCCATCATAAACACTTCCCGATAAGGGACATTGATTACCATTTACAGGAGTATACATACAATAGGTATTACCACTACCGTAAGTGTAAAAAAATGCATTTGTACCAGCAGGAGCAGATCCTATATAGCAGTTCGATCCGTCATAAGAACCAATAATAGAACATGTTTGCCCGTACATATCATCCTCTGAATATGCAATTCTATAATTTATTGAAGTCTGATATATATCCGGTCGAATGATCAAATTTATTTTATACCAATCTTCCTCTAAATAACCATAATAAAGAGAAGCTGGATAAATAAACCATGCATTTACTCCATTTTCTTCATAGTACTCTAGACTTGAGTACCACTTGTATTTGTATGTCCATTGAATAATGAACTCACTTCCCCAGCCTTTATGTACAGTTCCTAAAAAACCATCATATGTTGAATAACCAACAGGATAACCTGGAGTATATAGAGCACTCTTTTTAGTAGTGTTAATATCAATAAAGAAATTACTAACACCTGGTTTTAGATTCGCTGTAGTAATTTCAATAAAAATTTCAGGTTCCTTTTCCATACTATATTTAGATAAGTCCTTTTCAGCAGGAAAATTCAATTGACTTCTATTTATGAAAATCTCTTCCTCATCGCTATCTAATTCAACAATTAGTTTGAATTCATAAGAGGTAAGAAAATTTTCTATCGTTGCAATTTTATCACTAAAAACTTTAATAAAAACAGTATTTTCATTAGAGGCATCAGAAACAATAAGTTCTTGACTTACTTCGTTTTCGAAGTATTCATATTGTTTAGTTGAGGTTTCAAGGTTTTCTATTGGAATTGTTTCATTTTCACAACTTTGTGCAATAAATACAACAATAGATAAAACGATTAATGGAAATCCAATAATTTTTCTCATTTTTGGATGTGTTAAATTAAACTTCGGTTTTCCTCACCCTCGAAGCTTTTGCGAGAGTCGGGGGTGAGTTTTTTTAAATTTTGCTTTTGGAAAGATTCAATACTCCCCTTGGAAAAATGCACCTTGTACATGTCCCCAACGGTTCAGATTAGGTTTCTACTTTGTAAGATTGATAAGGGTTTTAGGCATTTTTAATAACGAGTTAATTCACATTGGCTATATAAATTTATGAAAAAAAAAAAAACGATTGCCAATATTTCTGGGATGATTTTTATTAACAGGTGATTTTATTTTCTTGGAATGAAAACAGCAGAATATAAACTCAGCTGAAATAATTCGAAGATATTTACCGAAAAAACTGCACTTGTAATATCCGTTTACAATTACCATGAATACCATTTTTGGTAAACATTGGTAAACATTTGAAATGAATCTGAAATGACAAGGAATTTCGAGTAACTAACTCTATGATAATCAGATAAAGTTTATTTGAATAGGTGTTAAATTTGGGAAATAGTGGTATTATTATTCCTGGTGGAGCTACTACGAGAAACCTTGGAGAGCTACTTGGAGAACACTATTATATAGCTATATAAGATCTACCAAGGGATTCGCTCGATCATCATTACAAGGGATATGCCCAGTCCTGCCCCCGAAATCAGCAGGTTCCATTCGCGCCTGCGTGCCTGAAGCACATTTACAACAAGCCATGTAAAGGACATGATTACGAGTACGATAATGATCTGTCCGAGCTCAATCCCGATGTTAAATGCCAGCAAAGGTTTGACGATGCTACTTTCACTTCCGAGCAGGTTACGCAGGTAGGTAGAGAAACCCAGTCCGTGGATCAGACCGAAAAAAAGTGCTGCAGCATATTTCATCATGTGAAGCCGCTTATTCACCTTCTCGTATTTGTATGTGGCGTTGAAGAGCGCCGTAAGGAAAATTGTCAGTGGAATCAGGAATTCGATCAGTCCTGTGGAAATCTTTACAACATCCAGGGTTGCCAGTACCAGGGTTGTGCTGTGTCCTATAGTGAAGGCTGTAATCAATATCAGCACGCGTTTCCACTCTCTAAAGAAATATACAGCGCAAAGTGTCAGGATAAACAGGATGTGGTCATATCCCCTGAAATCCATGATATGGTCAATTCCCAATTCGAGATACATACTAAAAACCGGCATTGAATTTATTTTTGGATACAAGTTTAGATTAAATTTGCAAGATGAAAAAAATATTTCTCCCGTTTGCTGTTTTGCTTTTCTCTTCCATGATGGTTGCAGCGCATCCCCTGCATGTTTCAGTAACCAATGTTACAATGGAAGGGAACAGGCTGAATATTACCATCAATACGTTTGTTGATGACTGGGAGACAGCCTATTTTCACTATTATGGAAAGCCCATCAGTCTGAAAGCTCCCGGCAACACGAACACGGACTGGTTCAGGGATTACCTGGAAGCATCATTTACCATACGCACGACGGAAGATGGCCCGGCATTGGAACTTATGAGAGATTCCGTTGCCTTCGACGAACACTCAATGCAACTTGAATTGCATATAAAACTAAGGGATAAGCCGAAAACTTTGTACATTTACAACGCAATCCTGACTGATATTTTTGCAGACCAGACCAACCTGTTGATCTTTTCTGCCGGAGGTAAACAAAAGGGCATAAAATTTGATTATAACAAGCAGGAAGAGGAACTGAAGCTGAGGTAACAGAATGAAGCGATTAATTCCATTACTCATCATATGTGTATTCATTGCTGAACCGGTGAGCGCCACGCACAATCGTGCCGGTGAGATCACCCTGACGCAATTGGATGATTATACATATGAGATCCTGATCACTACCTTTACCTATACCCTTTCCCAGGCCGACCGTTCATCACTGGAGGTCCAGTGGGGAGATAATACCGTGTCTTCTGCCACAAGGACCAGCATTACCAGGCTTCCGAATTTTTACCAGAAAAATACTTATATAGCGCAGCATACGTTTCCGGGTTCCGGCACCTACAAGATCGTGGTGCAGGATCCAAATCGCAACCTTGGAGTCAAGAATATTCCCAACTCGGTGAACGTGGTCTTTTCCATAACAACCACGATCACAATTAATCCCACCATCGGTTCAAATTCCACGCCGGTATTGTTGAATCCACCCATCGACAGGGCAGCACTCAACCAGATGTTCATT
>CAZOXI010000475.1:0-3448 GCA_964583445.1 uncultured Bacteroidaceae bacterium
GAATACAGGCAGACCTGCGACGTTTCAAATGACAAATTATACTTGTGAGGTCAACTATAAACAGAACGATCCGTTCATACTATTCTAAATCTGAGATATCCAGCTCTGCAAAGTTTGAAAGGATTTTCTTTAATTCGTTGATTATTATCCTGCTTCCTCCTGTCCGATCAGACTCGACATTAAGCACCAACAATGGATCATGGAGCGATTGGCGCAATAGAAACCACCCCTTCTCTTCTGTGCATTTTACCCGTATTCCTTCATAATTGGGTTCAACAAGTGCCCAGCCTTCCTGGTTGTCTGTAATTTCAGTCAGCGTCTCCAGGATCGCAGAACCCGTTTTAACATGATCAGCTGTAAAAAGGGACAACCTGAATTCTTCGCTTTCCACGGGTTGCTTCAGCTTCTTAATCAGCTCCTCAACTGTTGCACCATCGCTTTTTAATTTTGCCATTTTCACAAGTACCAGGGCCACCAGGTAGGCTCCATCATCCAGGAAATAATTCTCTTTCAAAGCAGCGTGACCTGATGTTTCTATGGCCAGATGGGAATCAATACCTCTCTTATTTAGCCTGATAGCCTCATCGATGACATTCTTATATCCTCTCTTAAAACGATGATGTTTTCCTTTGAGCTCCTCTTCGATAAAGACGGTTAATCCATCTGATGTGACTGAATCGGTAACAATTGTACTTCCGGGATGCTCTTCGAGAATGATTGCCGACATCAAAGCAATCAGCGCATTCCTGTTAATTGGATTTCCGTCACTATCGACCACAGCAGCACGATCGACATCGGTATCGAAAATAATTCCCAGGTCTGCCCGGTTGTCCCTGACCGCCTGACAAATGGATTCCATTGCTTCGTCATTTTCAGGATTAGGAATATGATTCGGGAACATCCCGTCCGGATCCAGGAACTGACTTCCTTCAACATCAGCTCCTAATGGTTTCAATACCTTGTGGACAAAAAATCCGCCTGCGCCATTTCCTGCATCCACGATAATTTTCAAACCACTCAGCGGTTGCTGATAGTTCCCTGGATCATCTACCCGTGAACGAACGACGTTTACCAGGTGCATCGCATATTTTTCGATAAAGTGGAATTCTGAAAGATTGCCCGGATTGTCGTTATCACCCAGCGTAGCATTTTCTTCTGCAATTTGGAGGATTTCTTTAATGTCTTTTTTACTGAGTCCGCCCTCCGGGGTAAAAAACTTCAGCCCGTTCCTGTTAAACGGCAAGTGACTTGCAGTAAGCATTACCCCTGCATCTACATCCAGATCAGGAGCTTTGGTCGTCATGAACATTGCAGGTGTAGAAGCCAGTCCGCAATCGATTACATTTCCGCCCATGGCTACTATGCCATCAGCAAAACTCCTTTTCAGAGCGGGACCTGAGATCCTTGAATCCAATCCAATGGCAATGGTTTTTTGTCCCTCCTCTTTCGCCAACAACCATGTATAAAATGCCCTGGCTAAATGGTTCACCCTCTGTTCATCCAGGTTCACATTTTCACCCTCAACTCCTTCAATCGCGACTCCGCGAATATCTGATCCATTTTGTAACACTTTCCAGTTAAAATCCATAATACTGATAAAATTAAAGAATTATCAATGCATTGAATTGATAAGTTTAAAATAACGTATATACCTACTTCACACGTATATTTTTTAGTTATAGTATTAACTTACAATATGTTCTGAACTTGCCAGGAATATTATTCAGTATTTGTCTCTGAATGGATTCTACATTCATCCCTGTATTTCTTCTTTCCAGTTTTGGTATTTATGCTGAACCAGGTAGACGAGGAATCCTGCCCAACCCACAATATTCAACCAATCACTCAGTTAGAATTCTCCTGTAGCACCTGTAACCATATATTGCAATGACAAAGAAACTTATCAAAGGTAAAACAAAAGAAACATTTACTGCGGGATGATTCAGGATCGTTCCCTGGTCAATGATCGCACCCTGGAGGGGAGGCATCAGTGCACCGCCCACAATAGCCATCACCAGGAATGCTGCTCCGAGGCTTGCATCCTTGCCTATCCCCCTCAGTGCTATACCATATATTGTCGGAAACATTAACGACATAAATGCAGAGGTTGCCAGCAGACAATACAGCCCGGCCCGGCCGACAATAAAAATCGTTCCGAACATACAGAGTATTCCGCCAATAGCAAAAAACATCAGCATTAATCTCGGATTAAGATATTTCATTAGAAAAGTACTAATAAACCTGCTGCTAAGAAAAACTCCCATGGCGGCCATATTATATAACTGCGCTGTCGCTTTGTCGATGCCGAGATTGTCTGCGTAATGAATGATGAATGTCCAGCACATGATCTGCGCTGCGACGTAAAATATCTGAGCAATGACACCCTCTCTGAAATTACTGTTCCTGATAAGTCGACCCACCGAATCCCTGAATTTCATATCTTCAGAATGTCCCGTCGGCGGCATTTTTGTAATGGCGATCAGAACAAGCATGAAAATAACTACCAGCCCAAGCATTACATAAGGGTCTCGAATAATCATCAAATCATGCGTCCTGATTGTAGCTTTGGCAGTTTCATCCAGTGTGGGAAAAATCAAATCTCCCATAGCATTTCGCTTATCAGATTCAAGCGATGCGAGAATAACCCGCGAGGCAACAAACATTCCTAAAAGAGATCCTACCGGATTAAACGACTGTGCAAGGTTTAATCTCCTTGTAGCTGTCTTTTCACTTCCAAGGGAAAGTATAAATGGATTTGCAGTCGTTTCAAGAAATGCGAGTCCGAAAGTTAGTATGTACAGTGAACCCAAAAAAAATCCGAAAGTCTCATATTTCGCAGCTGGCCAAAAAAGCAGGGCACCGATTGCATATAGTCCCAGACCGACCAAAATACCCTTTTTATAGCTGTACTTTTGTACAAATAGTGCTGCGGGTATAGCCATAGTTGCATAACCGCCATAAAATGCCAGTTGTACCAGGGAAGCCTTCGCATTTGTAATTTCCATTACAGTTTGGAATGCAGCGACCATCGGATTGGTAATATCATTGGCAAAACCCCATAGTGCGAACAGGCTGGTTACGAGTATAAAAGGTATGAGATATTTCCTTTCAACAAGTTTAGTTTCCGTTTTATTCATCGGAAGTATTTTGAAAAGTTATACATTTGAATTATTCAAAAACTTAAAACTCGGATTTTATGCTTAGTTCTGAAATGTTTAGTCACCAAAATTTTGTGTCTGATCGAAATATTTCATCTCTATGATATACAGGATACCAGATAAAGGAGATCCATCCGATGAACTTCAATACTTTCCGCAATTCAACTTACAGTTGCTTTGCTGCAGATACTGGTGGCTGAAAAACTGGGAGTTCGGAGAATTGTCATACCCTTATTGGCGGATCTATTGGAATCCTGTGCCGGGGGCTACCATTGTATATAATAACAAAG
>CAZOXI010000476.1:0-3447 GCA_964583445.1 uncultured Bacteroidaceae bacterium
GGTGAGGTATACTTTGCCATCATCATCCCACAGCGGAGACGGATCAATCAACCCCTTCCCGCCTTTTACCAGCACCGGATCGGACCAGGGACCACGCGGATCTGTGGCTTTCACCAGGTAGATCCCAAAATCAGGATCCGGGTAATAAATAAAATATTCATTATTATGATACCTGATACAGGGTGCCCATACACCGTTCCCGTGCTGCGGCACACTGAACACATCCACCGGGATAAGTGTATCCAACGCATGACCAATGAGTTCCCAGTTGACAAGGTCCTTTGAGTGTAAAATGGGGAGCCCCGGGACACAATTGAAGGAGGAAGCAGTCATATAATAATCATCACCCACACGCACAACGTCGGGATCTGAATAATCAGCATGCAAAATAGGGTTATTATAGGTGCCGTCACCGTTGTCGGCAGTCCTGATTTTTGACTTGCTACCCTGTGACAGCGCCTCTGAAGGGATGAACAGCACGAGGAGCAGGAGACCAGTTTGAAAGATATATCTCACAATTATATGCTTTTAATTATAGTTTTGTTGTTTAATCTGTTACAATTTTCAACCCTTATTACCCTTTCTCAATGTTCGTTTTCAATTCTCTATTCACTTCCGCAAATAATCTTCCACCAGTTGGTTAAGATATACCTCGATGTTGGTGTATTGTGGATCCAGGGTATGCTCATTGTGATCCCTGTCCATTGGATCCAGCTCATGCTCCTTTTCCCAATCATCCGGCATGCCATCCCTGTCGGAATCATTGGGTGGCGGTGCAGATGCCAGTCCGGGCCAGCCTCCAACGTCAGCCGGGGCGTCTATGATCCCGTTGTTCCCTCCCTCATAACTTGCGCCATAAGTCTCGCGACCGGTTCTTACTTCATTGATGATCCGGTGATCAACAGCATCCCACACCTTATTTGCACCGGAATAAAGCAGTACATCATGATAAGCTGAACGGGCATCACTTGTGGGTATTTCCATGTGATCAACAGGCTTGGCCAGCCTGGCGCGTTGTTTTGCCTGCTCATCCACTCCTGAGCCCTGTACACCCTTTCCCCAATTATTCTCAGAGATTTCGGGATATCCTTCCACGAAATTGCCCGCAATGAAGAACTTGCCATTATAAAGTGTGTCCTTATTGATCGAGGGATTATAAAATTCCTGGGTCAGGTCCAGGATCCGGTCCTTCACCTTATCCCTGGTAGCGGGTCCGGGTTTAAAATAGTTGTTGACCAGGTTATACTTTCCTTCTTCACCACCATAAATGCTGTTATACCCCCAATTATAAACCAGGTTGTTACGGAAGTCCAATTGCTCCTTCCCGAGTCCACCTTCATAGCGTGCACCATTCAGACGCGGATTCCTGCTGGAATGGTCGGAAATCAGGTTATGGTGGAAAGTAGCGTTGTATCCTCCCCAGATGCCGCCATAGCCATGTGCACCTTTATGATGGCTGGATCGGTAGAGGCTCTCGCTGATGATGCACCACTGCATGGTGAAATTTTCATTGTCGTAAAATGAGGCAACCTCATCATTGGCCCAGCTGAAACTGCAATGGTCAATGATCAGGTCTTTGTTCCGTATTCCTGAGATCGCATCATTTTCTTCATCCTCCTGCGCTCCGGGACGAACCCGGATGTACCGTATGATCACATTGTCGGCATCGACCCGTACCCCGTAATTTTTCAGACAGATCCCATCACCGGGTGCAGTCTGCCCTGCAATTGTGAGATCACCGTTTTTAATGTGAATTGTTTTTTCCAGTTCAATGGTTCCTGAAACATTGAATACTATGATTCTCGGACCCTCTGCTTCGATGGCCTCCCTGAAGCTTCCATCCCCTTTATTGTTCAGATTATCGACAAAAAGAACTTTCCCTCCTCTTCCTCCTGTGGTGTATTTCCCCCCACCCTCTGCACCGGGGAATGCCGGAACCTGGGCGCACAAATAAATGCTGAGAAATACTAAAATAATGATAAGGAAATTCTTCATACGCTCCTTTTTGAATGAATGTTCCGGGACAATGTGGTCCCGGAACAAAAACCAAACACTATTAAGACTACTTCATATTACAGGCCCACACGCCACCGGGGATCACCTGCATCTCCCTTACCTGCAAAACCAGGATCTTTTATTTCGAAGACTGCATTATACGGATCTGTCCACAGGTCGGTAACAAGGCCCGGATAGGTAGCGGATGGAAATCCAGCTATTGCATCTTTTCCACCCTCAACATCAAATCCAAATTCGCCTGTGGCATAATTATTTGAAAGTATAAATGTGGTATTTCCCAGCCCATCGTATGCATCTATCAGGTATATTTCTTCTTCTGCAATATCCCAGGCGTGGCCCCAGATTGTATTTGTTATGGTAATCCCGTTCACCACATTGTCCTGACCTGCTTCCCGGTACCGGAACATTCTTCTGCCGGTCTGTGGTGATTCATTGACCGTACATCCGTCAATTTTTAATGAATTGGAGTTATTCCTGCTTTGAATAAAAGCCACTGTTTTGCTTATGGATGAGTTCTCAATTAGAATATCATTGCATTGCCATACGTTTACATCCACGGTAAGCAACCCATAATCCCGGATGCTGTCTATTCGACAATCAGTGAATGTATAGGAATCCAGTGTTCCGGCACCCTCTTTCATTCTGCAGATCCCGCGCAAGGTTCTGATGACACAGGATTCAAATTTAAGTTCGCCGAGTGTCCCGGATTTGTCGATGTTAAACACATAGCGCGCATTGAATCCGTCTTCGGAAGCGGTGAGGTGAATATCTTTGAAGGTCACATACCCTACATTGCTTCCCTCTTTAAGATTGAAATTCGATGAGCAATCGATCACCGGCAGCGCAGGCACAAAACTGTATCCGCTGATGAATGAAATCGATTTATCGAATTCGTACCCGGCTGCCATGTATGTCTTACCTCCCTCCAGCACAATGATACTCCCGTCATCAACCTGGGCCAGCCTTTGCCGAAGCACGATTACTGAAGAATCAATTCCGGTGAGATTCACTACGTTGGGACCTGAAACCAGGGCCTCTTTGGTGGTATAGATTTCCCAGCCCCTGAGTACATCACCACTGAAAATAGCGATCTGGTACGTTGTGCTGGGCTGTAATCCCGGAATGATCACCATGCTTGTATCAATCTGCGCCTGTGTGAGTTCCAGTGTAAGCAATGGTGTGGACAGGCGGAGATCATTCTCTGAAAATATTTTCACATGTGTAATTGGATCTCCGACAGGGTCCCACTCCACTTTCGCCCGTGTATCCAGCACATCAAAAGTGGTGGGGGCATGCAAATTGGAAGGGTATTTCTGGGTTCTGACACTCCCCAGGAACGAGGGCAGACTGTTATATTCATCTTCGTCTGCATAAGCTGTAACCTGTACCTGGTAAATGGTAAACCACAGCAATTCCTCTCCCAGGGTTTCC
>CAZOXI010000477.1:0-3445 GCA_964583445.1 uncultured Bacteroidaceae bacterium
AGAGGACGGAAAATAAAATAGGTGAAAACTATTTTATTTTCCTCCTACTCGATTGTATTTACTGTAACTGGAAGATCACCGGCCAGTACATATATACCGGCACCAGCTGCTGGTTTTGCATGGCAGGTGAAAATTTCGGCATCATCCCTAAGACACGAAGAACTTCGGCATCCAGATCGGGATGCGGGCTTTGCAGTATCTTAATATCGCTCACCTCTCCGAATTTTGTGATGACAAATTTAGCGACCACTTTTCCTTCCACCCCATTCTCAGCGCATACTTCAGGATATTTGATCTTACTATAGATCCACCTCATCATTGCATCCTGACCACCAGGAAATTCAGCCATTACCTGAACATTCACGGGTTCGTAGGGCCCTACATCATCAGGGGTGTCATCGATTTCATCAATCAACCACCCTTCAGGAATTACATATGGATCTTCGCCTGTTGTGAACCTGCCCGGATCGATGGATTCCACGTCGATGTTATCATCTACCGGTACAGGGATCAACACCTCTGGTTCCTTCCTATCCTGTTGCTCTTTCCTGGGGACCTGGATAATCAGGTCAGGATCGATGGATTCTAAGGACATGTGGTCTGCTTCCTGACCTGTTGTATCGGAAGGTGTGGTCCATTCAAGAGACACCAGTACGAAGGCCAGGACCGCTACTAATCCGACCTGTATTCGAATGGCGCTTCTCTTTTCAAGATCTGATGTTGGATTTTTCTTTGGTTGCATGGTTGTAAGGTTTAAGTGATTAATAAGGTTGTCAATTGTTTAACCACAACAATTATTCCTTGCAGTACAAAACCATCCTGTTATACGACCCTCTATATCAAACAATAACATATACATTCCAAACGTTATATTTAAATGATGCGCCCCGGATCCTGAGTTGAGAGGTTCGAATATCTCCGTTGGTTTCGAATTTGTTAATAACCCACTGGTCTGGCATCGAACCAAACGTCCATGCAAGTGTTAGTACGGTGATATATCAATGATGCTGTTAGCATACTAACGTGAGTAATAACATGGATGAAATTGTATTCCTTGACGTATCCACCGTCGGAACCGTTGAAAACATCAAACTTCTTAAAAAGCTCGGAAAACTCGACCTGTTTGAGCGCACCGCGCCCGACCAGGTGGTTGAGCGTTGTATGGGGAAAGAGATTGTCATCACCAATAAAGTGGCGATCACTGCTGAAATTATGGATCAGTTACCGGACCTGAAGCTTATTTGTGTTGCTGCAACCGGGATGAACAACATTGACCTCGAATCTGCATCCAAAAAAGGGATCCAGGTAAAGAATGCAGTCAACTACTCTACAGATTCCGTTGCGCAGGTCACTTTCACCATGCTGCTTCACCTGGTGAACAGGCCATTTTATTACGACAACTATGTTAAGAGTGGTGCGTATGCCAAGAGTGATTCTTTTACACATCATTCGGAACCTTTCTGGGAGCTGCGCGGCAAACGAATAGGTATCATCGGACTTGGCACCATCGGAAGACAGGTAGCCAGGATTGCCGAAGCATTTGGGATGGAGGTTGTCTTTTACTCCACTACCGGACGCAACAACAACATCAATTATAAACGTTTTGAGCTCGATGACCTGCTGAAGAATTCGGATGTCGTAAGCATCCATGCACCACTCAATGAAAAGACAAAAGGTCTGATCACTTACGATAAAATGAAACTTATGCGTCCCTGTGCTATTTTATTGAACCTGGGACGTGGTGGTATCGTAGATGAGCATGACCTGGCCCGGGCCCTGAATGAAAACATCCTTGGAGGTGTTGGTCTGGATGTACATGAACATGAACCGATCCACGCTGACAATCCACTGTTGAAACTGTACGACAAAGACAAGCTAATCATCACACCGCACATGGCCTGGGCATCCAAGGAGGCGAGAGAATTGCTTATCCAGAAGATCGCTCAGAATATCGAAAGTTACCAGAAAGGCAAGGAGGGTTAGGCAACGAATAAAAGAAGCGTCTGAACAGTGAAGCCTGGATACTATAACAAGTAGCGCTTCAACAGGTAAGAATGCAACTACAACAAACACCTTGGGAACAGAGGTTGCAAAAAAAGGTTGTCGCATTTACGGGACAACCTTTTTATAAGAATATCTGCCTTGTTACAACTCCCTGATCTTGATACTGCGGTACCAGACGTCATCCCCATGATCCTGCAGTCCGATGTATCCCTCTTTGGCAACATCTGCCCAGTTTTCATTCAGCGCCGGGAATTTCGAGTCTGCCACCAGCTCTTCCCATTCGGGTGTCCAGAGGTGGTATTCGAGCACTGTTGCTCCATTCTGCTTATGAACGACCGTGCCTTTGTAGCAAATAATTTCAGCACTGTTCCACTCACCAGCCGGTTTTGCATTTTGCGGATCAGCAGGGATCAGGTCATAGAGCGATCCTGCCTGGCGGTTCCCGTCTTCACCGAGCATTGCATCCGGATGCCGTTCGTTGTCCAGCACCTGCATTTCCGGGGCTGTCCTCCATATTTTTTCATATTCAGGCGATTCCTGTCCAAGATAAAAAATACCAGAGTTTCCTCCTTCTGAGATCTTCCATTCAAGTTTCAGGTGAAAATTGGAAAACTTCTTATCATAGATAATGTCTCCCCCATCTTCAGCGCCGGCTTCTCCCCTGCCGGAACCCTGGCAATGCAGCGTGCCATCGACCACTTCCCATGCTCCTGGCATCACTTCCATTTGGTAGCCTCTCCATCCTTCGGCATCCATGCCATCAAACAGCAGGTAAAATCCCTGTTCGGCTTCTTCAGTTGAGAGTGTGTTGGGCTCGGGAGCTTCTTTTTTTGTTTCTTCTCCGGAATCAGCAGAAGAATCATCTCCGGATTTTGTGCCTGTCTTACAAGATGTAATGGCCACAGCAACCAGGAGAATTGTCAAAATTTTTAATGGGTTCATCATTTTTTTCATTTTTAAAGCATTTATAGGTTTCATATATTGTAATTCGATTTTAGCGTTCTAAATTTCTTAAAATTAATATGAAAATTCAAATATTATTTTCAGTTTCAACAGGTATAATTGGTTTTTTGATCATCTGCTTAGGCGATCATCTGCAATAAATGCGTTTACTTGCCATTTAAAAGTGATTTTAACCGAACACTATCTACGATTGTGATCATGTCCCGTTCGGCCTTGATCAGTCCTTCGTTATTCATCAGGCGGATCTCCCTGGATACTGACGGGCGTGCCACCCCAAATAATTCTGACAGCTGCTGGTGTGTCATGGGTAACCTGAAGACCTGTTCTCCCGCGGAATGCCGAAGGAACAGGAAAGCCAGTTTTGCCCTTAGTGAAGGAAACGAAAGGAATCTGATCTTTTCGGAAAGAAACTGCGCCCTGTTGCTGATGGCATTAAGGAAATTGTTCAAAATCCTGAGATCTTCTTGTAACAACTTTG
>CAZOXI010000478.1:0-1439 GCA_964583445.1 uncultured Bacteroidaceae bacterium
TATTGATCCGGAATCCAAGTTCAGTAAAATTGAAGCATCGCTTTAAAAAAGATCCTGACGATATGAAAACATCTGATGTTGTAATCGTAGGGGGTGGAATGGCGGGACTCACCGCATGCTCATACATTGCAAAAGCTGGAAAGTCCGTTCAGCTTTTTGAAAGACAAAATTATTTCGGCGGCCTTGTTTCATCTTTTGAGCGGGATGGATTCATACTGGATGGTGGTATACGTTCCGTAGAAAATTCCGGCATTGTCTTCCCGATGCTGAAAGAATTGGGAATAGATCTGAAAGTAGTCAAAAGCAACGTCTCACTGGGGACCGGCACTTCCATGCTCTGGCTGGAAGGGAAAGAGAGCATTGCACAATATGAAACTTTTTTAAACAGGGAATTTCCCGGGAATAAGGTAGCAATCCGGAAAATGATTCATGAGATCCAAAAGATCACTGGGTATATGAACGTCCTGTACGGGATTGAAAACCCACTATTCAAAGATCTTAAGAAGGACTACAAATTTGTTTTCAGGACATTAATGCCCTGGTTGTTTAAATTCCTGCTGACCATACGGAAGATAGAACGGCTGAACATCCCCGTAGAAGATTACCTCAGAAAGTATACTGACAACCAGCCGTTGATCGACAACATTGCGCAGCATTTTTTCAA
Organism: uncultured Bacteroidaceae bacterium; assembly: GCA_964583445.1. Lineage (GTDB taxonomy): Bacteria > Bacteroidota > Bacteroidia > Bacteroidales > M55B112. The sequence goes on from CAZOXI010000478.1 coordinate 665, forward strand.
GGGAACCCCCACCTCATTTGCCCTGAGTTATTTTTCCTTGTACAACGATTACTATTATCCGGTCGGGGGAACCGGGCAACTTCCCGCTGCTCTGGAAAAACATGCAGTGGAAAACGGTGCAGCTTTGATACCCGGGACCCGGATTACAGAACTTCATCCTGGAGAAAAATATGTGGCTGATGACAATGGGGCAAAGCATGGATATCGCTCTCTTATCTGGGCGGCGGATCTGAAAACCTTGTATTCAATTACCGATGAATCCTGTTTCAGCAATCAAAAAGAAAAAGACATCTTTCTTGCACGGAAAAATGAACTGAAAGACCTGAAAGGCGCAGAATCCGTCTTCACCGTCTACCTGATGATCGACCTGGATCCCGGTTATTTCAGGGAGCGGACCGCTGAACACAGCTTTATCACACCCTCAAAAGTTGGTCTTTCTAATGTTACGCGCAAAGGAAATGACAAGGCATCGATAAAGCAATACCTGGTTGAATTGGTTCGTTACAATACCTTCGAGATATCGATCCCGGTACTCAGGGACCCTGCCCTGGCCCCGGAAGGGAAAACAGCCATGATCACAAGCATCCTGTTTGAGCACGAATTGGAAAGGATCATTATAGAACAGGGCTGGAATGACGAGTTCAGGATTTTTATGGAAGCGTTGATCACGGAACAGATGCAAGAGATCTTCCCTGAGATCCGGTCAAAGATCACCGGGCGTTTTTCATCCTCACCCCAAACCATTCATAACATGACCGGGAGCACCGATGGTGCC
>CAZOXI010000478.1:1449-3443 GCA_964583445.1 uncultured Bacteroidaceae bacterium
TGCCATTGTTGGCTGGGCATACACCAATCCATCGATACCCGTTACGCATAAATTCAGCCAGGTAGCAGAAGCCGTGAAAACACCTATGAAGGACATCTACAAGGCCGGTCAGTGGACCTACAGCCCTGCAGGCATACCCATTGCCATCCTCACAGGAAAAATGGCTGCACAAATTGCACTGAAAGCAATCTAGTATCAATTGTTTATTAAAATGTAGTTTTGGAAAAATGAAATATGTACGAATGAAAAATAGATACACTTTATTAACGTTTATTCTGCTCCTGTTGCTTCCAGCTTACACCGTAAATTCACAAGAGAATTATGAAGGTTCAGGAATTTATCAACGACCGTTTCATGTGGTTGGAGGTCGTATTGGAATCTGGGATGGCCGCACACATATACCACTATTCATAAAAGGCATTAACCTTGGCGTATCAGTGCCAGGCACCCAGCCTGGAGAACTCGCAGCCACGCGTGATGATTACACACGTTGGTTTGGCATGATCAAGGAAGCCGGATACAATGCGATCAGACTCTATACCCTGCATTACCCAAGATTCTATGAAGCATTGAAAGAATTCAATGATAATAATCCTGGTAATCCGCTTTATGTAATTCATGGAATATGGCTCGGCGAGCAGGATGCCCCCGTTGACTTATATACATTGACAGATGAATTTGATCAGGAAATCCTGGAAGTAGTGAGCGCCATTCACGGAGACATTTCGATTCCTGTGCGCCTCGGAAAAGCCTACGGTAATTTTACTGCCAATATTTCACCATGGGTAATTGGCTTCCTTCTCGGACGCGAGATCTATCCTGTTGAAGTATCCCTGACCAATGAGGCCAATCCAGATGAAGTCGCGTTTCATGGTAATTTTTTTCACCTGGAAAATGCTGATCCGGTTGAAACATGGATCGCTTCAAGACTTGAATACCTGGTGGAGCTGGAATCAACAAATTACCAGATGGTAAGACCTGTTGGGATTTCTTCCTGGCCGACACTGGATCCACTCAATCATCCGTCAGAACAATTACTCTCCGGAAGCTCAGAAGACCTTGAACAAATTGACCTGGCCAATATACGCTGGAGTGACTCTGCGGCAGGTTTTATGATTGGGTACCATGCCTACCCATACTACCCTGACTTCATCAATCAAAACCCCAATTATTCGCTGGCTTCAGACCGGTACGGACCAAACAATTACCAGGGGTATCTCACAGATTTGAAACAGCATTATTCAGGCATACCGCTCATCATTGCAGAATTCGGCGTTCCCACCAGCTGGGGCAGCGCACATCTTTCTCCTACCGGCATGGATCATGGAGGTATATCTGAAGAAGAGCAAGGATTCCACACATACCGAATGTTCAGCAATATTTACGATGCTGGCTGTGCAGGAGGCCTCCAGTTTTCATTGATAGATGAATGGTTCAAACAAACCTGGATTACAAATCCATATTCAGACCCTGCATACCGCTTTCTCTGGCACAACATCACTGCCCCGGAACAAAATTTCGGCATCCTGTCTTATGCACCCCCTCCAATGAAATTTACCCGACAAGGGAATTATGGCCCCGAAGGAATCTCCGAAATTACTACATCCTCCGACTACACATATTTCAGGTTTCGCGCATTATTGGATCTTGATGAATTCAGGGGAGATACCCTTTGGGTGGCATTCGACACGTATCACGCTGATCTCGGGGAGTCGGTTTTACCAAACGGCACTCAAATTGGTGGTGATACAGACACCCTGCGTGCTGAATTTGCCATGATGATTCCGCTTGATGATTCAATTGCCCGGCTATATGTAATACCTCCATATGATATTTATGGCATTAAGGATCCGGTAAGGCTCGACACTGTCATTTCTAAAAAGTTAAATGACGGAAAATGGAACAAGGTCAGATGGAAGACAAACTATTTTCTAAATATTACCCAATACATCGGAGAACTAAAAATAAGTGATGAGAGGGATCCATATCAGTTT
>CAZOXI010000479.1:0-3442 GCA_964583445.1 uncultured Bacteroidaceae bacterium
CCTTTCTTAAATCCAAAGCCAACACCTCCGGCGGGAATATATCCATAAAAGCCCCGGTGGGTACATTGTACTTACTGGCAGGGATCTTCTTGCTGGTACTCTCCTATGGCAAGTTCCTGGGCAGGTACGGCATCCTGTTTTCTGAATATGGGATTGTCTCCGGACCCGGATGGACAGATGTCAACATACGATTGCCCATGCTTACCGTAATCATACTACTGACCGGACTGGGCGGCATTGCACTGATCCTTGCAGGGATCAGCCCAACCTTCCGAAACAAATTCAACATCAAGAAAGTACAGCCAGGCTTTTCTTCCATGATCGTCATTGGGGGAACTGTATTTGCAGGCTGGATCCTGTTGCTCGGTGCCGTGCCCATGCTGTTACAGTGGCTGAAAGTGGAACCTAATGAGATCACCCTCGAGAAACCCTATATTGAACACAACATACGTTTTACCCAGTCGGGCTATCATCTCGACAAAGTGGAAAAAAAGGAATACGATGTCTCTGAAGAATTCAGTCGGTCCAACATCGACGAGAACAAACACCTTTTTTCGAATATCCGTCTTTGGGATTACCGGGCATTGGATGCAGTGTTCAAGCAGTTCCAGGAGATCAGGCTGTATTATGAATTCAACGACGTAGACATTGACAGGTACACGATCGATGACAAATACAGGCAGGTGATGGTTTCCGCAAGGGAGATGCAACCGGACAACCTGCCGGTGCGCAGCCAGACCTTCGTGAACCGGCATTTTAAATATACGCATGGGTACGGGGCAGTGCTCAACCTGGTGAATGAATTTACCGAAGAGGGGCTCCCCAACCTGCTCATCCGCGATATACCACCTGTAAGCAAACATGAGCAGCTCGAGATCGAACGTCCGGAGATCTATTACGGTGAATTGCCCGACAATTATGTGTTGGTTAATTCCGAAGAAAAGGAATTTGATTATCCCAGCGGAGAAAAAAATATATATTCACAGTATGCCGGTGAAGGCGGCGTGCAGATCACCAATTTCTGGCGCAAGCTGCTCTATGGCTGGCGATATGGCGGTACCCGGTTCCTGCTTTCAGGATATACTACCGAAGAGAGCCGGATCATGATCCACCGACAGATCATCGACCGCGTGAGGACCATCACACCATTTCTCTATTTTGACAACGATCCGTATGTGGTGATCGCCGAAGGAAAGATGTACTGGATCATAGATGCCTATACCTCTTCCTCCAATTATCCATACAGTGAACCGTTTTACTCCTTCGATGATTCCAGGTACCTGCTGAACAGGAACAATCCCGGTAAATCCAATGAGAATCTGCTTGGAACCAGCCTGCAGCGGGACAACTATATTCGCAATTCCGTGAAGATCGTTGTGGATGCATACAACGGGAAGACAGATTATTATATTTTCGAGGAAGATGATCCGCTTGTCAACGTGTATGACCGCATCTTTCCCGGGCTGTTTAAAAACAATTCCGAGATGCCTGCTGCGCTGAGAAAACACGTCCGTTACCCTGCAGACATGCTGCTGATGCAGGGATTGGTCTATGCCAAGTACCACATGACCGATCCGACGGTGTTCTACAACCAGGAAGACCTATGGATCAGGGCCACAGAAAAATATTATAATAATGTGCAGCCGGTCGAACCTTATTACATCATGTGGGAACAACCCGGGTCCGACGAGACGGAGTTCATCCTGATGCAGCCGTTTACACCCAAGAATAAACAGGTGATGATCGGATGGATTGCCGGTATGTGTGATGATGAAAATTACGGCAGGTTCCTCGCCTACCAGTTCCCCAAGGAGAAACGGGTGCTGGGAACACAGCAGGTGGAGACCAAGATCGACCAGGACTCTTATCTCTCCGGTCAGCTGACCCTCTGGGACCAGCGCGGTTCGAATGTGATCAGGGGGAATGTACTGGCCATCCCGGTCAACGGAACGATTATCTATGTGGAGCCCATCTACCTCCAGTCAGAAACCTCTGCCTATCCTGAACTGCGTCTCGTAGCCGTGATGCACAACGATAACCTGAGCTATGCGGAAACCTTTGAAGAGGCGTTGAATAATCTTTTTACAGATGCTAAAGCAGACCTGCCGGCAGGTCCTTCAGCTACAGGACAGGATGTTAACGAATTGATCAGGCGTGCCAACGAGGCATTTGAGAATTACCTGCAGCTCACACAGCAGAAACAATTCAGCGAAGCCGGCAGTGAACTGCAACGCCTGGAAGAAGCACTGAAACAACTGTCACAAAACACACAGGAAAATGATACCGAGTAGACGCCCGGATCAGTTGATGGGAAATACGAATAAATACAGATTAGCATGAAAACAGAATTAATCCTGCTGCTTCACGTGGTCATCGCCTCTGTGCTGGCAGGCCTGGTCGGGTTCGAGCGGGAGGCAGGCGACAAACCCGCAGGTGTACGGACCAACATGATGGTCGGCGGATCCGTGGCATTGTTGGTCATGCTGGGCGAAGTGATCGTGCGGTATTTCAGGGATGCCGGGCTTGCCGATGTGATCAGCGCGGATCCCACCCGGGTGATCCACGCGGTCATTGTAGGAATCAGCTTTATCGGTGCCGGGATGGTCCTGCAGATCGCCAAAGAACAAAAGATCAAATACCTGACCACTGCAGCCACCATTCTTTTTTCCTCGGGGATAGGCATTGCTGTTGCATTGCGCCAGTACTACCTGGCCGTAGGGGTTACACTTTTTATCCTGTTCATCAACTACCTGATGGGCCAGATCACACGAAAAATGAAAAAAAAGCACTAAAAATTACCCGGTGCAGTTTTATCTATCTATTGTGCAGTTGAACTTGGTACTTTTCACTTGATCTACGTACTTTGGCGGTGATCTAGGTACTTTGTGGGTGGTCTACATACTTTGCAGGTGATCTACGTACTTTGCAGTTGATCTACGTATTCTTCAGTTGATCTACGTATTCTTCAGTTGATCAGCATGTTTCCCTGTTGACCTGCATGTTTTCAATTTGATGCGGGAAGGGTGTCAGTGCCATACCCTATCCGACAATTCCCGGATATTCAGATAGTCAAGGGGAAAAATTTTCATTATCTTTTCCCATTTCTCAACTTTCACGCTGCAGCAATTTCTTCAGAACCAGTTCCTTGCCGCTCCAAATGGCAGTCACACTACAGGAGCATGAGCCGTTCAGAACCGGATCCGCCGCAAGTCCCACTTGGTAAATCCGTCGGGATTCTCGTTGGTCACCTTTCTTTTATTGTAGTAATACAATTCACCATCCGGTGAGAAAATAAGTTCAAAGCACTGACCGGCAACCCCTTCTTCATGCGGTCCGACGTGGTGGAGGAACAAGGTGTTTTTTTCGGGATTTTCCAATTCTGTAAGCATCTCCTCGGCACTTATTATCCCGTCCTCTTTCTTCTTCAACTCCGGCGTATAGT
>CAZOXI010000480.1:0-3438 GCA_964583445.1 uncultured Bacteroidaceae bacterium
AATGTTCTGTGAAAGGACACCAGCTACAAAAGTGCATTGCAATAAAATCAACAGGAAAATGCGACGGGTGAATGTATTCCATCGATTTTCCTGGTTCTCTCTTTTTGTGATTACCATATTAGATAGTTTTAGTTTATATTGTTAGTAGCATTATTCACACCTGCTATAAAAGAATCTTGAGCAGAAAAGCTGTCAACAAAATAATGATCACCACCCAAAATACAATGTAGCGATTCATTCTTCTCAGGTTCTTTTCAGTCTCATTCATTTTGCAGGATAAATTTCATAGTGGAAAGTTAACGTATCAACGCTGATCTGTTCTTAGATATATTCCCAAATAAAATTGGAATCCTTCCCGATGCGTGATATAGTTCCCAAAATGCGGGTCAAATTATCTCACAGAATGAGTTAAACTTAAGAAAATTGATTGTATGTATTTGTATATGTGGTATATACAGAAAAAATGTCAGGGTACATCAGAAGCCTGGCTTTCTGCGTTTTTTGCAATGTAGTCCTTGGCACTCATACCGTATTCCCGCTTGAAACATTTCCTGAAATGGGAGAGATCTTTGAACCCCACTTCATAAGCTATCTCTGAAATATTCAATTTCTGCTGTACCAATAACTGGGTGGCTCTCTTCAATCGGATATGCCGGATAAACTCTTTCACTGTCATGTCAGTAAGTGCATGCAGTTTCCTGTATAATTGCATCCGGCTGACACCCACTTTCTGAGCAAACCCCTCGATATCCATTTCGCTGTCTGACATATTTTCCTCCACAACATCAATGGCTTTTTTCAGGAAACGCTCATCCGGGGAGGTGATGACAGTGTTTTTGGGTTCCAGCACCACGGTTGAAGCAAAGCGATCTTTCATCGAATCCCTGATGGAAAGCAAATTATCAACTTTTGCCTGGAGCACGGAGATATCGAAAGGCTTTGTTATATAATCATTTGCACCGGTGGCAAGTCCCTTCAGTTCATGTTCCTTTGAGTGCATGGCTGTAAGCAGCAAAATGGGAATGTGTGACGTACGTTCATCATTTTTCAGACGTTTGCACAGTTCATACCCATCCATATTCGGCATGATGATATCACTGATAATGATATCAGGTACAGATTCGGTCGCCAGTTTTAATCCTTCAGCACCGTTATTAGCTTCAATGATCTTATAGAATGCACTAAAATGAGAACGGATGAACTGTCTGACATCCATATTGTCTTCGACGATCAGCATTAATGGAGATACATAATCATCCATCAGTATTTCCTCTCCATCCTGAATTTGCTCCTCAGTGGGGCTGCCAGCATCTACCTCCTCTGCAGGAGTACTAGCCTCCTGTGTCATATTGGAGGGTATCCGTATCGTGAATTTCGTTCCCTTGCCAGGTCTGCTTTTAACAAAAATCTTACCCTTGTGCAGCTCAACAAGTTCCTTCACCAGGGCTAGTCCGATGCCGACACCCGCGCTCTTATCGCCTTCGCCGGACTGGAAAAACCGGACAAATATTTTGTCAAGGTTTTTATTTTGTATCCCTGTTCCTGTGTCTTTGATGCTGATCTCAATAAATTGCTTTTCTTCTTCCTCATCTGAAAAACTATCATCATCTGAATCAAAGATCAATGAAAGGTTCACAGAAACAGATCCATTCACCTCGGTATATTTAAGTGCATTTGATAGTAAATTATTGAGAATCTTCTCTATCTTATCGGCATCAAATGAAATAAACAACCGTTTTTTAAGCGATGTAAATGTAAGTTTGATGTCCTTTTCTAGTGCAAGACTACTGAATGAATGCACGATGTTCCTGGTGAAACTAACAATATCAGCCTCCGTGAGATGCAATCTTAGATTTCCCGATTGCAGTTTCCTGAAATCGAGCAATTGAGTGATCAGCCTGTCCAGGTTTTGCGCGTTTCTGTGCATCATTTTTAAATTCTCCTGCACTTCCCTATTTACCTCTTGCCCCTTCAGCATCTTCTCAAGCGGTCCCAGGATCAGGGTAAGCGGTGTCCTGATCTCGTGCGAAATGTTGGTGAAGAACTTCAATTTCATCATATCGACCTCGTGAAGTTTGCGGGCGTTGACCCTTTCAAGCACAAGCTGGTTTTTAATTTTTTCACGGTTGATGAAGAACCGCACAAGGACATACACCATAAAGAGCAGCAATGCGATAATAATGGCAATGAACCAGGCTGTTTTCCAAAAGGGAGGCAATACCACAATGTCAAGTGTTAATTCCTTGCTTTCTGCTCCGTTTTCTAACAGTACCCTTTTTACGCGCAAAGTGTAATCACCGGGGTTCAAATTGGTAAAAGATGCTACCCTGTCATGACTCGGACTGATCCAATCGCGAAACAACCCGTCCAGTTTATATGTGTAATAGTTATTCTCACTGTTCACATAATTCAATGCGGCAAATTCAAGTGCAAATACATTCTGTTTGCTTGTAAGTATCAATTGCTCCGTTTCTGAAATACTTTTCTTCAGTGGACTGTTTTTATCCTCTCTGATCGCAACGGACTGATTAAAAATTTTCAGGTCCGTAAATACGAGTGGTACATCCGCATCCACAGGCTGAATTTCTTTTGGATCGATCTTATCAAAGCCTGAAAGTGATCCGAAGAGCAGTTCCCCTGATTGTGATTTACATGCAGCCCCATAGCAAAACTGGTTGTTGCCCAGTCCATCTTTCGTGGTGAAATTCTGAAATACCTCTGTGGAAGGATTAAATTTTGATAATCCATTTAGCGTGCTGATCCATAGATTCCGGTCTCCATCCTCCAGCACACAAAGCGCCTGCCTGTTTGCCAGTCCCTGTTCCTTGCCGTAATATTTGAGCGGTCCGCTCTCCAATGTATACTGTGCCAGTCCTTTTTCGTCGGTAGCAATCCATATTCTCTTTTTTGAGTCTTCGAACATACTCCTGGAACGCTCTGCATAACGCCTCGTTGTATTCAGCTCAGGATTGTAAATAACAATCTCACCATTGCTGCCTACCCAGAGATTTCCATGCGTATCCGTTTCGATCCATTGGACATGCTCATTCCCGCAAAACTGCGGATAATGAATAAATGTATTTGTCGCATAATCGAACCTGTTCACCCCCCTGCTGGTGGCAACCCAGATTTGTTGATCTTTATCTTTGCAAAGATCCCAGACCCTGTTGTCAGAGATTGTACCGGGTTGATTATTATTACTCAAATGATGAGTGACTTTCCTTGAATCCAGATCGATCACATTTAATCCCCCGAGGAATGTCGCAACAAATAATTTTTCATCGTGTTCAAGAAAAGCTTTAATACAATTCTGCGATAAGGCATATGGTTGTTGTTGATCTGAGGTAATGTAGGTATACTTCTTGGTCGAAGGATGAAAGATGTTGAGATCGGAAGAGCACACGTCTGAACTCCAGTCACACTTGAATCTCGTATGCC
>CAZOXI010000481.1:0-248 GCA_964583445.1 uncultured Bacteroidaceae bacterium
GATTAAACAAGCTATCTTTTATCTTTTTTTGCACAAATCGCTCGATCTAGGTGATATTATCCTTACCGTAAAAGATTCCAAAGATATGGGTATGCCAAATACCAGGCTGGATGTATCAAAATTACCACGGAAATAGGGTCTGATTTACCCTGGTGGCTAATGTGTCATCCTGGTATGATTCTTACGATGCAGGTACTAACTGCTTTTTGCCTGTTTTCTCTTGCCCCTGAAAAACTGTTTCAGCAGTT
>CAZOXI010000481.1:258-3437 GCA_964583445.1 uncultured Bacteroidaceae bacterium
GTTGATTAAACAAGCTATCTTTTATCTTTTTTTGCACAAATCGCTCGATCTAGGAAATAAATAATCGTTATTTACTGTGCTTATTCTTCTTTTTTGAATTGTTTATAACCTCTTCACAGCACCCACAAAATTACATTAATTTTGTTACCAAACCATGTAAATAATGGAAAAGCGGAAGATTGAGAATTCAGAACTGGTGCTGACTGAGAAAGGACAGGTGTATCACCTGCACCTAAAACCCGGAGATATTGCGGATACTATTTTCCTGGTGGGCGATCCCAACAGAGTGCAGTTGATGTCCTCTCTTTTCGACAGTGTGGAACTTCGTATAGAGAACCGTGAGTTTGTTACACACACAGGACATTACGGCGGAAAGCGGGTTTCAGTAGTTTCGACCGGGATTGGGACAGACAATATTGATATTGTGGTGAATGAACTGGACACACTTGCAAATATTGATCTTGAGCAGCGGACCATCAGAGATACGCACCGGGGGTTAGACCTGGTCAGACTTGGAACCAGTGGTGCATTGCATGCCGAAATTGATCCGGGGGACATCATTGTCTCCGAAATTGCCGGAGGGCTTGACAACCTGATGCATTTTTATGCGGGGCTGGATGAAATAGCGAATAGCAGCCTTGGCAATGCTTTCGCGGAGCACATGGATTGGAATCCTGAAAACAGCAAACCTTATTTCATTCCTGCCTCGGAAAAGCTCCTGAAAAAGGTTTCAAGGAAGCATTACATTCATGGAATCACCTTGTCAGCCCCGGGTTTTTATGCGCCACAGGGCAGGTCGCTGCGCATGAATATTCATGATCCTGAATACATAGACAAGATCAGCAGGTTCAGGTACAAATCCTATCGCATCAACAACTTTGAAATGGAAGGGTCAGCGTTATACGGACTTGCAACCAGGCTGGGGCATCAGGCCATTACCCTGTGCATTGCACTGGCCAACAGGAGTACAGGTAAATTCATTACCGATTACCAGGACTATGTGCAACAACTGTTATTGGATGTACTGGAAAGCATGACCACGCATGAAGAATAGCAGGCATGAAATACAAGCGCTTATGAGGTTGCTGGACGATCCTGACCATTCAGTTCATCTTCCGGTGATCGAACGACTTGTTGAACTGGGGCGACCTGCAGTTCAGGTCCTTGAACACACATGGGAATCTGCTCCGGACCGTCGTATCCAGGCAACCATCGAGAATGTGATTTTGAAAATACAGCAGGAAGGCATCAAAAAGGATCTGAAAGATTGGGTAGATTGCCGTGGCGAACAGCTGATCTTCGGTGCATACCTGATCGCAAGGTCGCAGTACCCGGATCTTGAATTTGAGGAGGTCGACCGGAAGATCGAAGCCCTGCGTAACGAAATATGGCTTGAGCTGAATAACCATCTCACTGCGATGGAAAAAGTACGGGTGATCAATCATTTTCTTTTTTCTGTCCATAAATTCAACAGATCCATCAGGGGAGTCAGCTCTCCTCAGCTGTTCTTCGTCAACCATGTGTTGGACACGCACAAGGGATTGCCGATTACGCTTTCGGTGATCTATGCCGAGATTGCTGCCCGGCTGGAGCTCCCGGTCTTTGGAGTTGATCTTCCGCATAATTTCCTGCTCTGCTACCGCGACACGTCCTACCCTGATGATCCTGATGGTATTATGTTCTATATCAATCCCTACACCCAGGGTACGATCCTTGGAAGAGCGGAAGTGGAGTATTTCCTGGCTGAACAAAAGATCGATGTGCGTCCCGAATACATGCGGCCTGCCACAAACATTGAAACCATCGGGCGACTTTCGGAAGGGTTGCATTTTGCTTATTCCGCATCGCGCATGAAGGAAAAAGCGGAATTTCTCGAGGAATTAATCAGGATCATTAAGCAAAGCGGTCAAAATCAGATCCCATAATATTTCCTGAACCAACCGATGAATGCATCCACTCCATCCTGGATAGGTGTGCCCGGCCGGTAGTCATAATCCTCCACCAGAGCATCCACATCCGCCCAGGTTTTGACTACGTCGCCGGGTTGGATTGGTTTCATCTCCTTGATTGCAACTTTCCCCAGTGCTTTTTCAATGGCTTCAATGAACTCCATCAGTTTTACCGGGCTGTTGTTGCCAATATTGTAGAGCCGGTATGGGGCCGTCGAACCGGAAGGATCAGGATGCTCAGGATCCCAGTTCTGGTTCCCCTTCGGAGGATGATCCACCATTTTTGCAATCCCATTCACAATATCGTCGATATAGGTGAAATCGCGCTCCATTTTCCCATGGTTGAACACCTGGATAGGGCGACCCCTCAGGATCGCATCGGTAAACAGGAACAGTGCCATATCAGGACGCCCCCAGGGTCCATATACAGTAAAAAAGCGCAATCCGATGGTAGGAATCCCGAAAAGGTGACTATACGTATGCGCCATCAACTCATTGCTTTTCTTGCTGGCCGCGTACAAACTGACGGGGTGGTCCACGTTGGAACGCACAGAGAATGGCATATTTGCATTCAGTCCGTATACACTGCTGCTGCTGGCATAAACCAGGTTTTGCACAGGATGATAGCGACAGGCCTCCAGGATATTAAGAAAGCCTGTAATATTGCTGTCGATATATGCTTCCGGATTGGTGAGGCTGTAACGGACGCCGGCCTGGGCTGCCAGGTTGATCACCACGCTGAAACCTTCAGCTTCAAACAGGTTCATGATCCGCTCCTTGTCCTCAAGCTTCAGATGGATGAACCGGTATGCGGGAAATACACTGCTCTGCACCATGGTTCCGTAGCGGATTGATTCCTTTTCTATTCCTGCCCTGCCCAGTCTGTCGTATTTCAGGTTGACATCGTAATAGTCGTTGACCATATCAAGCCCCACCACTTCGTATCCATCGGAGAGGAGCTTTGCTGCCAGGTGTGAACCGATAAATCCGGCTGTTCCTGTGATGAGTACTTTTCTCATTAGTGTATTATCTTGTTATGTATGTGAAAGAAAGATTGAAAATAAAAAAAAGATCTCACAGCACTGCCATGAGATCTTCACAATTTATTTGTCAGCAGTTATTTTGCGTAATTGACTGCACGGGTCTCCCTGATTACTGTGATCTTTACCTGGCCAGGATAGGTCATTTCATCCTGGATCTTCCTGGCAATATCGTATGACAATTTTTCTG
>CAZOXI010000482.1:0-1881 GCA_964583445.1 uncultured Bacteroidaceae bacterium
TCGAACTTCCCAGGGAAAATATCAATCCTTCATTCAATCCTTTCGATAATGAAGGGAGGTCACAAAACGCTGGCGCCAGCCAACGCAAAGATGCCCACAGGGACTGGGAGAAACTATACGACAGGAAAAGTAACGATGACCTCTCACCCGGACTGGGATTCCAGGGACAGGACGAAAACAGGCAGGAACAGGAAAACGGGTTCCGGCTGGAAGGGGCAAACCAACGGGCCGACGGATCCCTGGAGGCGCGCTACCTGCAACTGAAAGGTAAATATGTACTGACACCGGTGAAATCGGGTTTGATGGTGGTCGACCAGCGCAGGGCGCATATACGCATCCTCTATGAACAAAACCTTGCCACACTCTCGAAAGATGCAATCAACGCACAGAACACTTTGTTCCCCGAAACCGTCGAATTGAATACTTCCGATTATAAACTGTGTCTTGAACTGGTAGATGAAATTGGAAAACTGGGGTTTGAGATCCGTGATTTTGGACAAAATTGCATAATTGTCCACAGTATTCCTGCCAATACTGCCATACATGACATCAAGTCAGTCATTGAAACATTGCTGGAACAATACAAAAATTTTGCGTCTGAGCTGAAGCTGGACCAACATGAGAAACTGGCACGTTCCACTGCGATCGCAGCTGCGATCCCATATGGTAAACAGCTCAGCATAAAAGAGATGCAGGAACTAATCGACCAGCTCTTCGCTTGCTCCAATCCGAATACCACGCCGGGGGGCAAAGCCATCCTGAATATTGTTAAACTTGAAGATTTTGAAAAACATCTTGCATGATTTTTGTTCTATAGGTAACCAATCAGAAAAATAATCAGATGAGCAGATTCTATTTCGGCCGAACAAGCGGCACCCCTCCGGTGGTTAAAAACCTGATAATCATAAATGTTATAGCATTTGTAATATATTGGTTCCTGGCAAACTCCGGTGTCACCAACCTGAATTACTTACTGGGGATGTTCTACGTGGGGTCACCACTTTTTCAACCCTGGCAGGTAGTCACTCACATGTTCATGCATGGTAGTTTTTTTCATATCTTTTTCAATATGTGGGCCCTGTGGATCTTCGGAAAGACACTTGAAAGTGTCTGGGGCGGCAAACGGTTCCTGGTCTACTTCTTCGTTACAGGACTGGGTGCGGCATTCCTGCATCAACTGGTGATGTATATTGAATTGTCCGGTGCCATCAACGCAGTGAAAGCGCAGTATAATTTTGACACCATCACCTACCAGCGCCTGGTAGAACTGGCCAATACCCACCCGGGACTCTACAATGCCCTTCGGGTCCCCACTGTCGGAGCCTCCGGAGCAGTATTTGGTATCCTGCTGGCATTTGGAATGCTCTTCCCGAATACCCCTCTTTTCATCATCCCTTTCCCCTTCCCGATCAAAGCAAAATGGCTGGTCATCGGGTATGGAGCCATTGAATTGTACCTTGGCGTGACCCGGCCAGGCAGCAGCATAGCCCACTTTGCACACCTGGGCGGTATGTTGTTCGGGTTTATTCTGATCAAATACTGGAACAAGTCCAGCAACAAGTTTTATTAACTTGAAAGCGAATAATACAGTTCACGAATGACCATTTTTGAAGAAATAAAGCAATCCTATAAAGAGGGATCTGTACTACACAAACTCATTTATATCAATGTGGGGGTTTTTCTTGCGCTGCACATTGGTGTGATCATCATGGTACTGGCCAACCAGATCGGGAGGGACCAGAGCATCATGGAGATTCTTCATTTCCTTGCCATTCCTTCCGATCTTCCGGCATTGGCCAAAAAGCCCTGGACGGTCGTGACGTATATGTTCACCCACGGATTTCTCTGGCACATCCTGTTCAACATGATGATCCTGTATTG
>CAZOXI010000482.1:1891-3426 GCA_964583445.1 uncultured Bacteroidaceae bacterium
GCGGACTGGGAGGTGCAGCACTGTTTGTACTGTTTTATAATGTTTTCCCCTTCTTTGAAGATATAAGAGCACAATCCATTGCCACCGGCGCCTCCGCTTCTGTGATGGCGATTGTGATTGCAGTGGCAACGCTTGTACCGAACCGCCAGATGAACATCGTCTTCATCGGGCCGGTAAAAATCATCTATATCGCTTTGATCCTCTTCGTCACCTCGACCATTCTGGATTTCACCGATAATACCGGGGGCAAGATCGCCCATATTGGCGGTGCACTGGTAGGTTTCCTCTTTGCAAATTATTACAAGCAGGGGAAAGACATCACCCGGGGGTTTGACCGGTTCATGGACAGCTTTGCCGATCTTTTCAGAAAAAAGAAAAAGATGAAGGTGAGCTATAAACGCCCTGCTGACGATTATGAATACAACAAGCAGAAGGCTGATGAACAGCAGGAGCTGGACCGGATCCTGGACAAGATCTCCAAGGGAGGGTATGACTCACTTACCAAGGCGGAAAAAGAGAAACTCTTCAATATGAAAAAATGATAGGGTTTTTTCCCGGGGAATTGTACATTTGATATAAAGAAGCAGTATTTTGAGAAAGATCGCAGGGAAACTTATTCTTTACGTCAATATCCTTTTTGCAGCAATGCTGCTGTTCACCTATGCCGCGCCATTTATCAATCCGGCCGTCCTGCTTTTCCCGGCATTCCTTGGACTCGCATATCCTTACATCCTGTTAATCAACCTTGTGTTTCTTGTATACTGGATCATCCGGTTCAGGAAAGAACTGTTTATTTCACTGATCGCCATTGGCATTGGATGGGGACACCTGATGAATTTCCTGCCGCTGAATTTTTCCGGGGAGCAGTCGCCGGTTGAAGACAGCAATGCAACCTCAATCAGCGTCATGTCATATAACGTGAGGTTGTTTGACCAGTACAAATGGAGCAATGAGGAAAACCCCACCGCCGGCATCTTTACACTGATCAACGAAAATGAGCCTGACATCCTCTGCCTGCAGGAATTCTATACCAGGAACCGGGCAGGTCAGCGTGAATCGGATATCAGCAGGTCGCTCGAAAATTACCCCTACTATTCTGTATACTATACTGTGAAAAGCGGACCCAACAGCGGCGTGGGGATCGCCACGTTCAGTAAATACCCCATTGTTAAAACCAGCCGGATCCCTTTCAATAATACCGTGAACCAGGCAGTGTATACAGATATTGATACAGGGGAAGATACGGTAAGAGTATTCAACATTCACCTGCAATCCATCCGGTTCGGACAACGAAATTACAGCTTTATGGATACCCTCTCACTGAAGTATTCCAACAGGCAGCTCGAGGAGGTAAAGGATATCGGAAAAAGGTTGAAGGATGCTTTTGTGCGCAGGGCCGACCAATCGAAGATCATTCATAATTACATCCTGGATGCACCCCATGCTGTGGTAGTGGCAGGGGACTTCAATGACACCCCCACCTCCTATTCCTACCGGAGAATAAAAAAGGGACTGAACGATGCCTTCAGGGACGC